>JAPOPJ010000132.1 GCA_026712925.1 Nitrososphaerota archaeon | reverse complement strand
GGGGGGTGTGGTGGTGTGGGCGGGGGTGGGGGGGGGGTGGGGATTTAGTTTTTTCTGTCATTTCCAAACCACCAAGAGTGTTATTCTCTTACACCAATTTGTAGATATCATGGTATCCATTTTATTCAACAATAATGTTTTTGATGTCATATAATTACCTCGCCTGTGCCTTGCTCCAATACGGCAAATTGTCTCCTCCGCAGTTGTTCGGGTTTTCATTCATGGCATGCCACATGTGATCACACATGTTGCATTTATACCTCCAATAACCGCCGTCAACTTTCATGCTCATAATTAATTTGTCTAGTATTAAACGACATATATAATTAGACATTAGGACAATTCTTCCACAAATTCGTAGTTTTTAGAAGCCCCATATTCAATCAATGATAATTAATACACAACACAAGTTTGTGGATAACAGTAGGTGGCAGATAGTGAGCTTACCACACTAGCATTCAATACATTATTGATGTCAGTGCGAAAATAAAACCAGAATCATTCCATGATGTTTCTAACGGATCATGGAACCACCGGTGGATTAGCCATACTCACAATTAAGTTATAAGGGATAGGCAAGGTGCGGAAGCTATCATGATGGGTGATAAAGACTTTCGAAGTGTTGTCAAAAATGCAATAGAGGCAATCGAAGGAGAAATCAGTATAAAAATAGATGCAGAAGATACAAAGGTAATCCACCTAAAAGAAGCAGTCCAATGTCTTAGACGGTCATACTATGACAGAACTGACTCACTTGATGTAGAGAGAATAGGATTTAATCAGATGATTTCAGGTTTGGTCCAAAAACTCTCATACGGTAGCAAGTCAAAGGACTTTGCAATCGGAGAGATAAACCTAAGGAGCCAGGCAGATATAATTGCAGATGATTACGTCATATTATTCAGGCCTGCTGATTCTGAGCCTGACACGCCAAAGGCAGGTGACTTGCTATTCCTCAATGCATGCATGTGGATATATGAAAAACAAGAGGGCATGATAGTATATGTCACTGGAAGTGAAGAAGAGTCAATGTTTGCCGTAACAAGAGATAAAAAAATGTTTGAGGAGGTCATTAGACGTACAAGGATTCTAAATGATCTATTAAATGAGAAAAAGACACCTGTACTAGAGCCGTCCACGGAATGTGACAGGTGTCAATACTATCAAAGATGCTATATTACAAGAAAGAATGCAAAGCAAGTTACGCTTGCAGAGATGCTAGGATTTACCAAGAAAAACTAGATAAAAATATGCAAAGGAAAAATCCTTTGGTTAGTTTAGTGGTTCGGGATGTCCCTTACCACGTAGTGCAAAGCACACTACTGCGAGTGCGATTGCCACTCCTGCGGCTGCACCAAATGCTGCCATTCCTGCTTCTGCCATTTGATAAAAAGGCACCTTACGGCCTTTTATAACTTTGGCAATATTTTCAACCTGAAAACAAACTATCACAGAATTTGGGTTTTATGATACATGTTTGCAATACTAGACAACAAAGACATGTCACTAGGCAGTAAAGTATGACTATGAAGTAAACTCAAAGTGAACCGTACTCTCTTGGCCGCTAGTCATTGAGCTCAAATTGTAAAATACATCGCCTGTGATTTTCCACTTGGCAGTATCACTCCAGATTGCAGACCACAACTCTGGCGCGCTTCCCGTGTTGCTCAGCACTACCTTATCCTTGAGGACTAGCGAGTTTTCACCAAGCAGGACAAAATAGTTGTTTCCAAATTCTACCATTCCCTCAGGCCTATTACCCATCTGACCTCCTGAGATTTGGACTGATTCAGAGAATCCGGTCTCATACAGTTGAAAGTCCATGACTTGAACCAATACAGAGGTTGTATTTGGATTTTCAAGAACAAACTCTACGCCAATAGTAGCTGCACGATCATTTACCTCAAGAATTGATATGTCTGCAAGCTTTACTATAATTGGGTCTAGCTGTGCAGGCAGACTTGATGTGGTAGAATTACTCTGCTGCGAATCTCCTAGTAATGTGGAACTAGAAAAGAGCACCAAACCAAGTACTCCTGCAAGTACTACCACTGCTACAACTACAAAGATCTTTGGATTCATCTATTCCCTCTCAAGCTAACTAATTTTATATAGTTATTATAGTCTTACCGAAAAAACTCAGCATGCAATACTTTCAGGCAGTGCAAAAAGGAAAGCAGAGAGCAAACAAGTCACAAATGAAGATGTTTGAGGCAGCCGGATTTGGAATGCTTACCCTTACTACCAAAAAGATAGATGGTAAATTTCACCCTGTAGGTGAGGAGGATCTTGCAGCAGTTATAGAATCACATGATGGGCATGTTGCATTACTAGTTGACAATGACGGATTCACAAAAGCCCAGTCAAAGGCAGTCAGTAAAGATGAGGCCCTTGACATATTTAGAAAACTTGTAGACTCGGGGATTTCAAAGTATCCGGGAAGTGAGATTCAGATATGGTCTGAGACACGGCAAACCATACAATCTTGAGTTTATCTTGGAATTATTGTAGATTCAGATTTGCCATATCTTGTTATATCTTGATGTGTCTAGTTGTGTTTAGTTTAGTTGTACAGTGTTGCATTTGTGTCTGATTGTATTTGGTTTAGTTGTGTATAGACTTGTTGCAAAGTATGAAAATATGATATACTATTTTGGAGGAAGTGCTATCTCGGTTCCGACACTTTCACCTTTTATTGCCTTTTCAATAATCTTTGTGTCAGCTTTTATGATTCTAGTTTTGATTCTAGAGCGCTCAATTATCTTTAGGGCAACTATATCCATCAGGTCATAGCCGCCAGCAACAGAGTCTTCTTGTACCAGCATACTTTTGAGGTTTTTAAGTTCAATTCTCTTGAATTTTTTTGCCCGCTTGAATCTGTTGGGATCAGAATCATAGACACCATCAACATCAGTCGCATTTAGAAATTGTTCTGCCTTGACTTTTTCTGCAATCAGTGCAGCTGTTCCATTAGTGCTCTGCCCGGGATGCAGGCCACCTGTAACTACAATTAGCCCATCATCTACTGCATGCCTTACCTCTTGAAGTGTAGTAGGAGGATGAGAGTATGCCCTACCTTTGAGTGCATATATGAGGAGTTTTGCATTTAATCTGGATATCTCGATTCCAAGCTCGTCAAGTGTGGATTCGTCTGCACCCGAAGAGCGCGCATGTGAGATGTAGTGACGGGCAATTTTTCCTCCTCCTGCAACCACTACAGGCTGGCATGTCTTGCTGATTCTCACCAAGAATGTAGCATAGTCTTTGAGGAGCTTTACATTATCCATCCCAAACACGCGTCCTGAGAGTTTGATTACAATACGTTTCTTCATTATTCCAGTCCACCAATGATTGACTCTGCGGCAATTTCAACTTTTTTTCTGTACCGTTGGTGCGTATACACACGGAGTATGTTCATGAATCCAGATATTGCAGATACAGCAGGCATTTCAGATACTGGGAGTTCTGTAGTATGTCGTCTGCCGTGCCTGTTTTCAACTAAAATGACAGATTTGGATTCGTTTTTTGATGGTGCAAGCGGCATGGATGGAGTCACAGAACTATCAACAAATATCTCGCTACTTTTGATGCCAGATTTTTCAGATATAGACTCCCGGAGTTCACTAGTCCCATATTTGGCAAGGTCTGGCTTGCCAGTCATGATTCTCTCATAGACACACTTTGGCAGATTCCTGTTTTGATAGTCACATACAAGTTTCTTTGCTCGCTCCAATCCTGTAGACTCTGAGGATGCAATGCGAGATAATACATATTCGTCTGTAAGTTCTACATATTTGTCTAGTTCAAGCGAGGTAAAACCAAATTCACTCTCTGAGGCCCTTAGAGCCTCAAGCAATGTTACCTCTGCGGCTCGAACAGTCTTGTGAAAGTATACTGCCTTGAACATTTGATATCTAGAATGCATCATGGACTCAAATGAATATAGCGCTGACTTTTCTAGTGCAAGTCTTCCCCGATATACATCCATGGACTGAGTCAAGCGCCTGTGGTCTACTCTTGCATGCTCTGCTCCAGTAAAGTAACCATCCCGCTGCAGATAATCCATCACATCTGCACTAAGCGCACCAGATACAATTTCATTTACAAATCGGCGTTTTGATTCTCCAAATGCTATACTAGATATGATCTTTTTATCAAATCCATTTTTTGACAAAATGTCACCTATTTCAGAGTGTATGATGATTTGCTTGCCAAAGTCCTCGTGTGATAATTTCTTGCCTGCTATTTGCTCAAATAGATGTGAGAACGGGCCATGTCCTACATCATGCAGTAATCCTGCTAAGCGCAACACTTCCACATCATCAGAGTGTAGTACTCCACCTTCAAGCAGTGCCCGGCCTGCTTGCCCGGCAATGTGCATTACTCCCAAAGAGTGCTCAAAACGAGCATGCTGTGCAGCAGGGTATGTTAGGTGCGCCCCTGAGAGCTGCTTTATTCTGCGAAGTCTTTGAAATATCGGGCTGTCAATTACTGCTAGTTCATGTTTTTGTACGTGGATAAAACCATGAATGGGATCAATTATGTCAAGGTATTTTCTAGTCATTACATCTCCGGGAGTAGTTTTAAAATGTCGCAATGCACCTCTTTGCGCGGCCTTGATGCATCAACTATTCTCCAGCGACGCTTTTTTGCCACACTTCTGTATGTATCTAGTATCTTTTGTAGAAATTCCCGATTTTTTTCAAACTTGTCACGGCCAGCAGATTTTCTGTTAAACGATTCTAGTTGCGGTATATCAAGTAGTATGACCATATCAGACTTTGGGAGTCCCTTGTCAAGGTTCTCAAGCCAAGATGCATTCATGCCGTTTGCCATACCATATACTAAATTTGAGTGATAATAGCGATTCATTATAACAACCGAATTTTTTGATACAGCGTCTCGTATTTTATCAAGCCGCTCCCATCTATTTGCAGCAAGCAAACAATGAATCACCTGAGGCGGAAAGCTTCTATTCCCAGAGAGATACTTTGAGATCTCTTGCCCCACAGGGGTGTGATAATCAGGAAAGCTAAACGTGGCAGTCTTTATTTTGCGCCTTCTTAGTTCTCTTGCAAGCATGGCAGTCTGGGTCTTTTTTCCTGCTTGGTCGCCGCCCTCAATAGCAATAATCATGTGATTCTTGGATAGAACTATTGATTAAAAATCTATACTGTATAGGAATGGCTAGAATTTTATGAAGAATTTGGAGTAAATACTAAAACCTGATGATAATAATGCAGTATTCTGGAGGGACAGATTAATGAAAAAGATGGTCACGGTATATGGGATTTATTCCATAAAACGTGCAGACAGATACGATAACGCAGATGTGGTGACATGGGTGTGGTGACACGAATACTATGACATGGATGTGGTGATGACTTGTTTTGCAAAGCCTGCTACAGGATCTTTAATTCTAGGATATGGTCTAATGTATTTTAGTGCCTGTAAGGTAGGCGTGACATGCAGGCCACAAATCCAAAGTTTATAACTAAAAATCATACATATACTGTAAATGGGACTTGTAAAATCTATGACAGATGAAATGACAAAAGAGATAGGCAACAAGACAAGAGAGTTTTACGAATTTGTCTTGCCGCCTGTAGACATGCATATTGACAAAGACCAACTAACCATAATAGTTGACATGCCCGGCTTTGAGAAAAAAGACATAAAGTTATCACTAGAAGATAGAATACTTTCCATCCAAGCATGCAAGCAAACACCCGAAGAGAGTGACCGCAAGATAATCTGTAATCAGAGACCAAACATAGTGGACAAAAAGCTGCGACTACCTGTAACACTTGAGGAAGGAAATAGTCTTGGTCCTGCAAAATATGAAGATGGAATACTAACTGTAATGATTCCAGTTCAAAAGAATGTGCAGGACATCAAGATAGAGTAACTATTCTGATCTCATAAAATAGGAAATGCAATACAATATGATGTAAGCATGATACACCTAGTGCTGGTGTAAAGTGACAAATCATTTGCTCCCTATAACATCATAATATTATGTGATTCAGACACATGTCCTAATAATTTTACATATCCAGGAGTTCAGAAATATGCCGTATTGAATCATACTTTATGTCACATTAGCATGTATGGCATTTACAACATGGCATTCACAACAACACAAAACTCTACAAGGTTTCAACTATACAGTTTCAACTATACAGTTTCAACTATACAGTTTCAACTATACAAAGATATGATACCAATCAGCGTCTTCCCAGTGCTGCAAAAACGCACATAACCCCAAGAGCTGCTACCATTCCTGCAATCCCAAGGGATTCGTTTGATGTGAACAGTACAGCAGACCCTACAAAAAGTGCTGCTGATAATATACTTCCCGGTAAGAGTGTGTTTGGTTTTGAAGCGGCCTTTATCTGAAGTGACCTATTATCATCAATGAATCTTTTTAATTCAGGTGCAATAGTAAGTGTAGCATCAAGTGATTTTGCAAACCTTTGAAATGAATTTCGTATTTCTTCGACATAGGCATCTTTTATCAAGTGTTCTTCTTCAAGAATCTCGCGCAAAACTCTGACGAATTTGAAATCAACCTTGTGCTGTTTGTAGATTCCCTCTATGATTGATCCCATCCTCATGTATAGTGCTAGATTCTTTGGGAGTATGAACGGGAACTTGCTCATCGTTCTGTTTGCAAGCTCCATCAGGCTCTTGACTTCCATCTCATCAGGCTTTCTTCCATGCATTGCCTGGACTGTCAGGTCTATTCCCTTTTCAATCACAGAGCGGTTAAAGTCCGGAGTAAGCATTCCTAGCTCATCCATTGCATTGACTGTGCGTGGTGGATCTTTTTCCACTAGTGCTAGATATAGGCGAATTAGCCGGAGTCTGGTTTGGTCATCAAGCCTGCCTACCATTCCATAATCATATAGAATAAGCCTGCCATCATCCGTCACTGATATGTTTCCCGGGTGCGGGTCAGCATGAAATACAGAGTGCCGAAGTAGCATTGTAAAAAAGACCTTGTGCACATCAATTACCAATCTCTGCCTATCTATGCCCTTTTCCTCAAGTGCCTCTACATTAGTAACCTTGATGCCAGGCAAATACTCCATGGTTAGGACATTTTTTGATGAAAGCTCATCATACACTTTTGGAATCACAACGTTATCATGTCTTCTCATGTCATGTCTTATTTTCTTGAGGTTCTCTAATTCGTAGGTATAGTCCATTTCTTCATATATCGTCTCGATAAACTGTGCAAGCATTGCTTTTGCAGAAAAACGCAAATTCGGATCCACAAACCGTAATGCAAGTGGCAATATTCTTTTTAACACCTCAAGGTCTTGCTGAACCACTATTTCTATGCCGGGCCTCTTTACCTTGACTACTACCTGTCTACCAGACATGCTGGCACGATACACCTGTCCAAGTGATGCACCAGAGATTGAATTGGTATCAAGGCTTTCAAATTTTTCCTCAATATTTCCAATGTCACGCTCTATTATCGGCTTTACCTGTTCAAATGGTGCAGCAGGTACTTCATCTTGCAGCTTGGCAAGCTCCTCAAGGTATGGTTGGGGAAGTATATCTGCACGAGCTGAAAGCCACTGTCCCAGTTTGATAAAGACTGGTCCTAGTGTCAGAAATGTGTTGAGAACTTTTCTTGCATTTTTACGATATACCTCCAAGTCCTCTTCATTACCTTTTGACTTTACCCATCTTCTTCTATCCTGTCTTAGTGCTAGAATTGATGGGAAAAGTTTCACCATAACTTGTATCGTTCTAATTGCTGTCATGTCGTTTCTCCAGACAGTCCTTTATCTTCTTGGTAGTAGCATACCCCAAATATCCTGCAATTACAGGTAACAGAATTTTTGATGGTGTCGTATTCTGCTTTTTGCCAGCACGCGCTGTACAAAGTGCTGCGCATCCAAGCCCGACTAGAACCTCAGGAGCATCATGGATTAAGTGTCCAAGTGCATCCTTTCTAGGATCAACTCTGTCAGTGTGTAGCAGAAACTTGTCATCATACTCTCGGATGTGCAGGTTTCCATACCTATACTGTTTTTTTGCACCATTTCTATATCCAAGGACTGTCTCTTCAGCATCACTGAGCATAAACTCTCTTAACTCCTTTG
The DNA here is from genome assembly GCA_026712925.1 of Nitrososphaerota archaeon. Lineage (GTDB taxonomy): Archaea > Thermoproteota > Nitrososphaeria > Nitrososphaerales > Nitrosopumilaceae > JAPOPJ01. The sequence continues at coordinate 3,334 of JAPOPJ010000132.1, read as the reverse complement.
GAACTTCAATCTCTCTGCCCGGCATGATCGCAGGATCTAGTAATTGCATATAACCTTAGTGCTACATTGGCTCCACAAATTCGAGGCTTTTGGTAAATCCTCCGTATCCCTAGCAGAGTCAATACCATACACTCTAACATATCAAAATTCGTTATATGGGCACTGGGTAATCTGGATTGTTTATGATATATTCAGACAACCATATCCACATCAGAGAATTAAATTAGAAAAACCTCGAATTTGTGGGAGGACAGCAGTAAAGACCGATTTACCATCTCTATGCTAAATTTCTAGTATCTTGTTGATTTCCTTTGATTTTGTTATTCCTACTCTGCGATATACATCCAACAGATCCTCGTACGTCCCATCTCCTCCTAGATAATCCCAATACGGTTTTCCAATGAGAGTCTGTCGCTCTATGTCAAGATGCCTTTTTGCAAAGCTATGTCTATATTCATTTCCTTCCCCATACGGATTATAGGCCATGGCAAAATACGTTTTAACCTTGGGTTGTACGAGTTTCCGCATGGCATGAATCCACAAGTGTTTTCTGGTTATATTCAAACACTGTTCTTTGCTTGGCTTGGAGGTTTTTATCTCAAAAAATATCTCATCTCCATCATGGCTTTTCAGGTATAGATCTGAGTTTACTGATCTGGACACCCGATTGCCAGAGCCACGTTCTTCCATATTTACTATTTTTTCTACCACATCAAAATAGTTAGAGAACGTGTGACCTTTGTTTATGCGTTCCACTTCATCGCTGATCTCTGTATCTACTGACTCGTATATGGTCCCTTCTGTTTTATGCTGTAGTTCTGTCTTTGCAAATCTAGACTTTGCAATTATTGCAGAATGTCGTTCGTGAGATTTTCCTAAAAGAGTAGAGAATGAACGCTCAAAGCTCGACATCCGGGTGAATGATTTTGGTAAAAGTGCCTTGTGAAAAGGTTTGATCTGCCCTATGGGTTCTGCATGCCCCACATCGATACTTGCTTTTGCATATTCGGATTTCTTTTTCTCCAATATGTTGTCTAACCAATCACACATGTCTGCTTCTATTTGGCCCGCTATAGAATTACTAAGAGTCACAATCCACAGACCAATATATCTTCAGTAAAATTACTCGCACGTCTACCAGATCTGCGGTTCACCTCACGAACAAGTCGCTTCTTTATTGTCAAGCCACCATCGGCCACTATATCCTCATACAGATTCAGCTTGTCATTTACTACTATGATGAATCTACTGTTTTTATCAAATGAAGATTCTTGAATATTTTTGATAGTCTTGCTTATGCCTCTCTTGTAATTCTTGATAGCCTTTTGACTCGCACCGTCTTTCTTGCGCCCTATCTCCAAATGGCTGTTATCCCTAAGACCCAAAAGCTCATAGGCATATTTGTGCTGGTCATGATAATCAATCAGCCCGATATATGGAGGAGACGTAAAGACGTGGCTGATTTTGATGTTAGAAAAATCAAACACACTAGAGTCACCGTGTATGGGTGCTGTGTAGACATTTTTACGTATGGATTGAAACTCTGATAATCTTTTGACAACATCCTTGCAGTACCGCTTCAGAAATGTCTTACTATTCCTTGTAGGATGACATATCCTGTCGTGTTTGAGGCAGAAATAGTCCTCACTGTATGGCTTTTTTGGAAAATCTACCTCATAGTGAGCAATCATTCTAGAAGATCTCGCCGCTCTAGAGAGAATTATTTTCAACACATCTTGATAATCATATTGGGGGATTAGACTCTTGAATACCAGTAAAGGGTGTAATGCTTCAGAATGATACCACATCTTTAGATATTCTGAGTTGGTCTCCTCAACTCCTATTTGTGTCCTTTTGGGTATGTAGTCATCCAAGGATGATTTTGAGGTTACTGCGAGTGTTTGGCCTAGTATTGCGTCTACCGTTTTTTGTAGTTGGGGGACATCATATTGTTTTGTCTTGACATTGCACAACATTGTATTAAACTCACTTATGTCAAATCCAACAGATGGAACTCCGTTGGCATTAGCCTCGACCAAGGTTGTTCCGGATCCCATGAACGGATCGCAAATGAGTTTAGAGTTTTTCATGTCACGTTTTAAAAAATATTCTACTAACTGTGGTACAAACTTACCCAAGTATGGGTGCAGGCTGTGTACATGCTTTGTTCTTATCTTCTGTGGCAAGTCTTTTTCTGTCCAACATAACTGCTTGATCAATCTGGCCTGCACTTTCATATATTGTACAGAACTATGTCTGTTTTAAATTTTGGTTGTTTTTCTTCCCTACAAATCTGAGCAGTCTTGTCTTGACTCGGTTCAATGCAGTGTATAGTCTTTGCTGTGATTGTCTGCGGTTTGTGACCATCTCACAATATGACATACTTGACACAATATCACAAAGTCGGCAAGATTTGAAAACTTGTCTGCTCATATCTGATAAAATCTAATCATAGACCCAAGTTTTGGGTTAAAACAGAGCCATCCAGAATCGTCACATATGCAAAAGCATTAGTACCTTCTACTTGAACCAAGTATCCGCCTGCCATAACATCAAAGGAATAATCCCCGTTTGCATCAGTGCTGGTTCTGCTAGTATCTGTCTGATCAGTGAGATTTACTGCAATTACAGACCTGCCAGATACGCCGGATTCCCCTGCATCTAGTGTGTCATTATTATTTGAATCAGTGTAAACCTTGCCAGATACGCCTGTTGTTTGCACTGGTTCTGGATCTGGTTCAGGTGTCTGCGTATCGTTCTCTAGTGCTATTATTCTCGTATTAAGATTATTTATTGCAGTTTCAAGACTAGAAAACATTGTTTGTATGTCAGTTAGTATAGTTTCCATGCTTGTTATTTTTGTTTCAAGATCTGTGATTTTTGTCTCAAGGCCAGTCATGTTAGTTTCCAAACCCATCAAGTTTGTCTCGATACTAGTCACTCTTGATTCAAGTGATGGGTCAGATTCGTAGATGTAAACAGTATGACCATCATCAAAGTCTATATCTGCAACCCAAACTTTACCATCATAATATGTAATTCCTGTGGGATTCGTGATTTTAGATGTTAGATCAAATGAAGCATCAGCATCATACGTGCCATCAAGGTTGTATGCATATATCTCTACAAGTCCACTGGTAAAACCATCTTCTACCACCCAAAACTTGTCATCACCGTATGTAATTCCTGTGGGACCCGTGTTTTTAGATGTTAAATCAAATGAAGCATCAGCATCATACGTGCCGTTTGTGGAATACGCATAGACTCTATTAGCTGTTGTATCTACTACCCAAAGTTTGTCATCATAATATGTAATTCCAAAAGGGAGATCATT
>JAPOPJ010000183.1 GCA_026712925.1 Nitrososphaerota archaeon | reverse complement strand
TTTTCTGGCAGTCTTTGATTCGTCAATTTGTAATTCACTCACTGCCTTATCTACTGCGGCCTCTACTTTTTTCCTATCGGGTTTCCACATCCAACGCATTATAACATTGATTGCAATCTCACGTATTCTTTTTTTATCTTTGATCTCCACTGCCTTTTTTTCCACGATTTTTTTTGCGATTAAATCATACCCATCAGTCAACTTTCCTAAACACCACCTTATATCCAGATATTCTTTCCCTTATACCTTTCCTTTCTTCCTCAGTCATGCCATAATCGTTTACCATTGCAACACCATCCATAATTTGACTCATGTCACGATTTTTCAATCTATACTCATCCTCAAATAGATAATCCATTCCCTGTGTGGTGAATGGTGAAAAGTCATCTTCCGATTTTAACACACTGTAATTAATATCATACAGGCCGGATGTTTCCTTTGGGATTCTTACCAACACGGCCGAACTCGATTCATTCTCTTCTACAGAATCAAAGAAATCCAATGCTACATTATGATGAACACTCCAGGACTGATCAGCTTTATCCGGGTCTTCGGTTCCCTCACCACCGATTTCCAACTCCTCTATATTCATGCCACGCCACATATAATCCGCTTCGTCAAAGTTTTTCTTTCTTACTTCATTGAGTTCCTTTTGAAGTTCGATTGCCTCATCTAGGGAACCATCTATTCCCTCAAATTTTTCTGGATTTGTGACAAGTGCACAATCATGTGGCTAGGATACAGATTTGGGAAAAGCCACGAGTTTGTGGAAGAGCCGAACATCTGAATATATTTGGATATGGTATCTTGATACACTATTTACACACAAGTCTGTTTTTAAAGATATACAATCCCAAGTGCTGGAGTAATCCCCCTACACCCTAACCTCTCTTTGGAGTGTTTGTGCCATGTTTTGTATCTACTGTTGCGATGTTTTTGACTTGATTATTACTATAATATATCTAAATTTCCATCCGTTGTGTATGATTCAAATTCTAATCAAGTGATTCATCCCAAAATATACATTTTGCAGTGGTCATGACTGGCAGATCCCTACACTACACGCACTAACTCGTAAACCAAGGCTGTTCCTCTAGGAATTTGATCTCCTCTAACATTGCATCTACCTTGGAAGCAGTTGCAATTACTGATTTGAACTGCTCAAACATCTCCTGTTCTTCCTCCCTAGAAAGAATCTCAGCTTCGGCTTTATCAAAAAACTCTTCCTCTTTTTTCATGTGGTCTTGCAGATAGATAGAGTAGGTTCTAAGAAATCTTGCAACTGGTTCTCTTTGATCCCCGCCCTGTTTCCAGCCCAGTACATGTTTTGATATCTGCGCTGCAATCCTCCGGGAAAACTCATGTTCTATCATGAGGTTTTTTATCTCAGCCTTCAAGTGATCATAGCTTGCAACACATGGAAAGTAAGAGTCCTCCTCCCTAGAGTAGTGTATGGAATCAAGAAATTCTTCTATTATCCGTGCAATGCGTTCAAGGTCCTCAAGCGGTACATGCCTTCCCGCATAGAGTTCGTTGTAGCATTTTATTATCACTACATCAAGGCGTCTAATCTGCTTGTGATCTTCACGAAGAATCTCGGTGGCACTCATGGGATATGGTTTATACCCATTCCATTTAACGTATTTGCTCACACCAATCACTCACGCAAATCTGCGATGACTCCCTAGAAAACCAATTCTTGCAAATTATTCTGCAATCTCTCAAAGCAGAAATTTAGAAGATACTGAGAGATATGATGAACATGTCAGCATAGCACTTGACTAAATTTAACAAAAATATGAGATTATACCTAACGATGAAACTGTATGACATATCTTACATTAAAGTTGGAATCTATGTTAGACAACAAATGATGAAAAACCAGACAGATCTAGAATCATACTGCATTGGGATCAGTTGTCGATAAGAGTATAATTTTACAACAACGTGAAATCATCTAGATTAACACATATTCACCATAATATCAATATTAGATAATTAGTATCAGATATTCCAAGTATTCCTAATCCTAGGTTTGTAAATTTTTTGCAGATACACTACAGCAGATACTTTACAGTTGTTTCACAGTGGTGTTTCACAGTATGTAATTCATAGTAGGTACTCTAGCGTAAACTCTTTATTCCCTGTATGAAAATCCCAATATATGAAACCCTTTGTTCTCTGGATGACTGGTCTTCCATGCTCTGGAAAGACCACCATTGTAAGAGACCTGCAAAAGGACATTCCAAATTTAGCCATGCTAGATGGTGACGAATTAAGGGAATGGTTTTCACCAAAGGACTTTTCAAAGGCAGGACGCGACGAGCACAACAGGAGAGTTGCACACCTTGCAAAGCTCTTACTAAAACACGGAGTACCTAGCGCGGTATCTCTTGTATCACCATATATAGAAAACAGAGAAGCCGCCAGACAAATAATAGATTCTGGTGATCAGTTTACAGAGTGTTACGTAAAGTGCTCAGTAGAAAAATGCGAAGAAAGAGATGTCAAGGGCATGTATGCCAAGGCAAGAAAGGGCGAGATTAAAGGATTTACTGGAATTGATGATCCGTACGAAGCTCCGCCTGATGCAGACCTAACAATTGACACAGAAAACGAATCCCTACAAGACAGTGCTACCAAAGTAAGAACATTTCTCAAGGAAAAAAATCTACTATAATTTTTTAAATTCAGATAGAATACTGTCATGTATTAGACCGTTTGTAGCCAAGATGCCGTTTTTGTGACGTGGGATGTTATTGTTGTATGTGATGACATTTCCTGCCATGTCTGTCATCTTTCCCCCAGCCTCATTTATTATGCAATGCGATGCAGCCGTATCCCACTCTTTCATCTGATTAGTAGTTGTAATGTATGCCTCTGCATCTCCAGAACTAATCCGTCCCACTTTTAGCGAACTACCTACACTGGTAAATCTTTTAATCCCCAACATTTTGATGAATTTCTTTTCTCGCTCAGTAAGGTGGTGTCTAGACCCTACTGCCCTGCATTCGGCTAAATTTGAAATGCCACTGACTGTAATCTTTTGCCACATTCCATCTGAATATCTAAATGCCCCAGCATTATTTTGTGCAGCAAATATGGTATTTCCAGCAGGCCAATTAATCACACCTAGTACGGGTTTTTTGTTTCTAACCAACGCAATCATTACAGTAAACTCCCCAGTCCTATCTACAAAGTCTGATGTACCATCAAGTGGATCTACTATCCAGATATAATCTCGGTCTAGTCTTTTATGATCGTCTTTATCCTCTTCAGATAAAATCACATGCTGTGTCTCTGAGAGTATATTTCTGATTATCTGATTGCTCTCCAAGTCTGCTTCTGTAATGGGTGAGCCATCAGTCTTTGTCTTTACTCCAAAGGAGCGACCATAAATGTTCATGATGGCATTGGCTGATTCCACCGAGGCGGCTATTGCCAGATTCAGCTCAGAATGCTCATCAGTAATTGGAATGTCTTGCAAGAGTACTACCTACGTGGTCAGCTCTGGCTTTAGAGTCCACACTACTGCCAGTACAATAAATGGTATTGACATGATTCCAACTATACCCAAAATTATGTTAAGTTGCTGATCAGATACCAGTGGGTTATTTATTACCCATGGAAGCGGCAGTGTAACAATTACCCATATCACTCCCAACAAAATGAACAATTTTGCTTTTTTCTTTTTCGAATCCATCATAATTATTAGAGTGTCGGCAATATTAAATCCATGGCATTATGCCTCACCAAATTTGGAACTTTTTCTAATCTAATCATACCTCAATGTATCTATTTTATGATATGTTTGATTCCACCATTATCAAAACCACACACCACATAATTGACACATACGGTTGTGAGAAATGCCAAGGCAGGCAAAATCAAGTTTATTTCAAGACATTTACCAATATCATAACCACAAATGTTGGGGTAAGCCACACAAAAACGTATATCTGTAACACATAGTCAGGCAAAGTTGGAATGCCCATTAGTATCAGAAACGGCAGTGACAAAATTACCATGTAAATTGTTGCCAGACATAATGCGTTTATCTTTGTGTTAACTGTAACCATAGGGGTTACTTGCACATCTACATTATTAAACACAAAACATCTTTGCTCATACTAACAGGAAATATATCATCATACTCTTCCTGCACCATACTTTTCCTAACCATACTTTTCCTAACCATACTCTTCCTAACCATACTCTCATACACAATATCAAACCATAAAATTCATGTAAAATTATTTTGCAGATTCTCCCCCGTCTATGGGCAGAATCGAGCCTGTAATCCACAAGGCCTGCTCAGATACCAAATATAGCACTGCTGAGGCAATCTCTTCAGGGCATCCAATTCGTCCCAGTGGATACTGCTTGTTCATAAATTCAACATCTCCCGGATTGCTCAAAAATCTCTCTGTCATGTCTGTTTTAATCGCACCAGGACAGATACAGTTTACGCGTATTCCATCACAGGAATACTCTAGTGCCCAGCACTTGGTAAGCATTACGAGTCCGGCCTTGGATGCAGAATATGCAGCGGCATTAAATCCCTCAAAGGCCTTCAGCCCAGCATTTGATGAAATATTTACTATACTTCCGTGTGTCTTTTGCAGATGAGGTATTGCAGCCTTTGCAAACCGAAACGGACCGGTAAGATTCACATTTATGGTATCATTCCAATCATTCTCATCAATTTTATCTAGTCTTCCTACTTTTGGAAAAATCCCGGCATTATTCACCAAGATGTCTATTTTGCCAAATTTCCGCACTGCCATACTAATGACATGATTCACTGCCATACTATCCCGTACATCCGCACTGACTGGAATTGTATTTTCCAATAATATAGCAGACTCTTCTAATCTCTTTTGGTTCTTTGCAGTAATGACTATACTTGCACCATTCTCTGATAGCATCTTTGCAATGGCAAATCCTATACCCCGACTACCGCCTGTAACAACAGCTACCATACCAGACAGTTTCAATGACTGGCATGCTGAAATTCGTAATTTATAGCTCATCAGCAAAGACATGTCACCATTACTCCAACAGATGTATAGACTCACTCTCAGCCAGACACTAATGAATCAATCTAGATTGACTAGTTTCTCTTTTATCAGGAATGCCTCAAGGATATAACAGAAATGAACACCATACTACTATACATCATTGAATTGGCAAGGGGTCAGGCAGATATACCAGACATATTAGGCTGGGCGGACCTAGAGCGCATTATATCATATATTACAGAAAATACTGCCACACTCCAAGAAGGCATTTCTGCGCTTGCATCCCAGAACGAGCCAGTGGCTGAAGCCCATGTGGTACTGCTTGCAGCAGGTGTAGTTATATTTCTAGGAGTTATGGGCGAGGCGTTCTTCAAGAGGACTGGTATTCCTGATGTGGCATTTCTTATGATTCTTGGAGTGGTAATTGGCCCCGTACTAGGAATAGTCCAACATGAGATGGTAGTCGAGGTAGTACCATACTTTGCCGCATTAGCGTTAATAATTATAATGTTTGACGGGGGACTAAACCTTAACATCAAAGATATCATAAAGACTGCTCACTTTTCGTTTAGTTTAGCAATTTTTGGATTCATCCTGTCAGTTACAATCATAGCACTTGCAGCTCACTATATTCTAGGGTGGGCATTACTAGACAGCATACTGTTAGGCTCCATTGTAGGTGGGAGTAGTTCGGCTATTGTATTTGGTTTGGTGCGTAGCGTCAAGATATCAAGTGAGACAAAGTCCATGCTTAGCTTTGAATCTGCACTGACTGACATTCTAGCTACAATAGCCGCCTTTATTCTCTTTGAGGCTGTAATGGCAGGACACTTTGACTTGCAGACAGTCGAGGAGACACTAGGGCGCGCAATTGCAGTTGGTCTGATACTAGGATTTGGTGTAGGCATTCCATGGATGTACGTCTCTACAAAGCTTGCAAACGCCCAGCACGGATACATGCTAACGCTAGGTATTTTATTTGTGTTGTTCTTTTTGGCAAACTCGTTTGGGGAATCTGGTGCACTTACTGCACTAGTCTTTGGTCTCATGCTGGGAAACAAGAGCCGATTTGCAGGAATACTCAAATTCAAGATGCCAAAGATTGAGCCAGACGATCCTACACACAATCAGCTTACATTTCTAGTAAGGTCGTTCTTTTTTGTCTTTGTCGGATTATTGGCAAGCTTTGGCCAGATAGAGTATATCATATTCGGGGTGGTAATCACCATAATAGTCTACATTGGAAGACTAGGTATAGGAAGTGCAGTACTGACCAAGAGGTTTTCAAAGCTAGACCGGGCCGTGACAAACTCTATGATTCCCAGAGGACTAGCAGCAGCTGTACTTGCCACGTACCCAATAACTCTAGGATTGCCAAATGCCGAGGCATACCCGCAGATAATCTTTTTTATCATTTTGTCATCAGTGGTAATTACAACCATAGGACTAGGGCGCTCAAAGAATATACCACCGCCAGAGTTCAAAGAGGGCGGATTTGTACAGCCACCAGATGGTACATCAGAACAAGCAGATGGTACATCAGAACAAGCAGAACCGGCAGATAATTCCAAAGATAAAAACTCAGAGGGATAATGAATCCTTTAGTCCCTTGTACCTATTTCGGATTGTCACCTCAGTGACGTTTGCCGCCTCGGCAATATCTCGCTGGGTCTTGTCTTCATTGTTTTTCACACATGACAGGTATAGTGCAGCAGCTGCAAGACCCATAGGATCCTTACCTGCTGAAACCTCATACTCTTGTGCTTTTTTGAGAACCTTGACTGCATGTCTTTTTGTCTTTTCTGCAATTCCAAGTCTGCTTGCAATTCTTGCAATGCATTGAATGGAATCAGTTACAGGCATTCTGAGATCAAGTTCTTTAATCAATAGTCTGTAGCATCTTGCAATATCTTTTCTCTTTATGTTGGCAGCTTGTTCTACATCCTTGAGGTTGCGCGGTGTCTCTGTATCACGGCATGCCGCATACAGTGCAGAGGCCATCAGTGCTGAGATTGACCGACCCCGGACTAGACCCTTGTCAAGGGCTTTGCGGTATATGTAGGCGGCCTTTTCAATGACTGCATCAGATATTGCAAGTTTATCTTTGAGCCTATTTAGCTCACTGAATGCCTGTCTAAAGTTTCTGTCAACTGGTTCATGCACCTGGCTCCTACTATCCCAAGTCCGCAATCTCTCTATGGTGCTTTTCATGGATGCTGCAAGTGGCCTACCTGAAGCGTCCCTGTTTGCTGGATTAATTATCGTTGCAAGCCCCATATCGTGCATTGTCAGTGATGTCGGAGCGCCTGCCCGTGCTCTGTCGCCGTGCTCGTCTTGGGTAAATGACCTCCACTCAGGACCTGATTCCTGAAGCTTTTCTGTGAGTACAAAGCCACACTTTGAGCAAAACATCTCTCCTGACTCGTTGTCAGTTACTAGCTTGCCCTGGGCGCACCTAGGACACATCTGTTTTTGGCTATTTGACTGGCTGACCATATTATGATTCTAGGTTCCTAAATTTTTTGGCATTTATGAATCATCAACTTCCTGCTGTTCATTTATTTGGGTTATACCATACATAACACAGAATAGTCAGAAAATGGATATAGTTTTAGAATCATGAGGGTTTGGATGGTGCTAGTTGTGGCTATTGCCCTAGGGCCTGTATCTGGGGCTTTTGCTCAGACAGTCAACTATACCATGGAAGGAGGCATGGAAGTAGAGATAACTCATCCGGACCAAGTCATATCAGGTAGGGAGGCATCAATCTCAATACTAGTAAAAAACAACGGTTGGGAGGACAAGCAGGATATTTCATTTGGATTTTCTAGTCAGGATGGCAAATTGTCTGCATCCCCTGATGAAATTATAATAAAAAAGCTGTCGCAGGGTGGCTCTCATGGGAGCAGTATAGATGTGTCTGTGGCAGATGGCACAAGCCCCGGGGTGAACTTTCTAAATGTGAGATACTCACAAGTATTGGTTGCAAACAACGAAATTCCACAGCCAGCCATATTCCATGATGTGGCAATTCCAATTACGATAAAGGCAGAACCAGACGTTACAGTATATGCAAGTGCTCCAGAGTCAATCTTTGCTGGAGCAGAATTTCCAGTAAAAGTCAGCATAACATCACATGATGTTGACATTAGAGATGTTAGTGTAAGAATAATTCTGCCAGATGATGTAGGGTTTAGGGGCGAGACGCTCCATACATTTTCCACTATAAAAAGAGGCGAGCCGGTCACTATATCCTCCCGCATAATAACGCAAGCTGAAGAGATTAATTCAGAGTATAGAGTTCCCCTCAAGGTAGATGTGATATATACAGATGATGTCGGGGAGGAAAAGACAGACTCTGAAACTGCGATGTTGGTTCTGCGACCCAGAATATTCATGGAGCTTACCACTGAGGGCGGTATCTGGATTGGGAATTTTTTTATTGCACCATACATATCTCTAGGTACAATTATTGGCATCCCTGCAGGTGCACTACTTACACTTTTAATCAGACGAAAAACCTCTAGACAAAATACAAAGTGACTTTTGAGAGAAACTATATCTGCATAGTACAAAATTTAGATTATTTGCAGTTTGATGAGTAAAGGTTTTATTTTTTGACGAGTAAATATATGGTTGATGAAAAATGAAATAGTAGTAGGATTTGGAGTTATCGCGTCTAGCAACATGACGACTTGGAATATGACATGTACACATACATGCTGTATAGACAGGCATGTACATGATGGTATAGTATTATGCATTCAACTAAGAGGGATTACATGACTTACTGCATCGGAGCGTGTAAAAAGTACAAAGCCACAAGACCTGCACAGATTGGAAGATATGCAGCAGGACAAAAGAGGTGCAATTATTGCGAGGTGTTTGTAGATTATGAGGGGATTTGTTGTCCATGTTGTAATAGACAGCTCAGATGTCTGCCTAGAAGCAGAAAGGGTAAGGCAAGGTATTTGGAGCAAGTCAGTGCAAGTGATTTGGCAGACACGACAACACGAGTCAAGGTGTAGTGTTATCATGATATAGCAAGTCATGATATATAGCAAAATAGGATACAGAGTATGATAGCAGAATGGAATCAATACACTTGTTTTTGATTTCCTAGTGTGAGCAGATTTCACGAAATGGTGTTGTACTAGATGTTGTACTAGATGTTGTCCACAAAGCGTAGCACCATGATTTTTATAGGTTTGATATTTTCCGAGAATAGATGACGCTAAAGCTGCGATGTGATGACTATGGTTTTGAGTGTGATTATATTTTAGAAGGCGAAAAAAATGTCGGCCTGCTTGAGCAGATGAGAAACCATTTTGAAGAAGAGCACGGTATAGAATACTCGCCTGAGGCAATAATTCAGATGGTAATGAACCGTGGTCATTCACTAGAATCAATCAAGAAATGACCATCTGGCAAGATGTATTACTAGTCTCCAGTCTCACATGGTGCAGATTCAGTACAGTTATCCTAGAGAATACATATTCTTAAGCCAGCATTATACCATATACCGAGGCTGTTTTTGCAGCTGTAATATGATAATTTTGAAAGACCGTACAGTACAGATTAATTGGTATAGTGTATGTTGCTTTGTCATCCAAGATGGTTATACTACCACAACATTACATAATTGGTGTGCACATCATTTCTACACACATGACGTATTAGAAAAGTCCAAAACTCATCTTGGGAATGATAAAGAATCTTGGGCGTTCAAGTTTGTCATGCCATACAGTTGCAAATTATACAATTACAAACTATACAGTTGCATACCATACAGATACCAAGGTCAGGAAGTAAAATTATCACAAACTACAACTACATGTACTGCATCTATTCATAAGCAGAAAAGAATCACATCAACATCATACAAAAACATCACACATAATCATCATACAAAAATATACATCATCACATCAAAAAACAAAATGTGTTTAAATAGATATTTCCAAATCTTCACTACATTTAATACGCACCACACAAGTATGGTTTTGTATTCATTCTTGTGTGTAAATTCATAGGAAATTCTGGTAATAAAATTCTATTTTCATACCAAAATTACCTGTTGTAGTCTGCTTTTATTTCAGAAATACCAATGATAAATGGCAGTGGTAATAGATACATCTAGTGAAAATGAGGCATTGTGTCTTCCAGATGCATGCCAAACCCACCCCGCAATTACTGATTATGAACGAGGAGAGATTGTATGCGGGGGATGCGGGTATGTTCTAACACAGAATATGTTAGACATGTCTCATGAGAGCAATATGTTTTCGCAAGAGGATTATCTAAAGACTGCCAGGACAGGTCCAGCAACATCACTGAGAATGTACGACAGAGGATTATACACCATGATTGGTTCTGACAAAGACTCTTCTGGGAATGCACTATCAAACAAGACAAAATACGAGTTTAACAGACTTCGCACATGGGATCAAAGAAGCAAGTCACGATCAAATGCCACCCTTGGCAAAGCATTAACAAAGCTGCACGGAATGAAGGCAAAACTCAACATTCCAGAAAACGTGGCAGAACATGCAGCTTATATCTACAGAAAAGCAGTAGCTGCAAAGCTTACAAGGGGACGCACTATGCCGTCACTTTTAGCAGCATCATTATACGCAGCATGCAGAGAAAACAACATACCAAGAACACTAAATGATGTCGTAGAAGCTGGAAATGTTGAAAAGAAGAACGTTTCAAGGGATCTTAGGACAATCATCAAAAAGCTAGACCTGAACCTGAATCAATACGATACAGCATCCTTCATTACAAAGATATCAAACAATCTGAATTTTAAGGAAAAGACCAAACGGGATGCCTTTAACATTCTTAGACGTTGCGAAGACAAGATGATTACAGCCGGAAAACACCCCATGGCGCAGGCAGCGGCATCTCTCTACATAGCCTGTCTGTTAAATGAGGAAAAAACTAGCCAGCGCAAGATTGCAGAAGAAGCAGGTATCAGCGACGTGACAGTAAGAAACAGAATCACTCTGATTAAAAAAACCCTCAAACTAGTATAGGACTAGCCAGAATCACTTGGTGTAGTACCCGTATTATCAATCATGCTCATGATTATGCGAATCTGCTCCATTATGATTGCCTGTAACTCTGCAATCTTTTCACCAAGGCTTTCAATTTCTACGCCGAGTTCTAGAATCCTGTCCTGAAGGCTTGTGTTTTCTTTGCGTAGTTTTTCGTTTTCCTCAGTCAGTCTCTGTATCTTTTCAGAATCAGTTTCCTCGGGGAATGGTCCCTTGATGGGTTCTGGTTCTGGCAGGGCAATGGGTTCGGGTTCTGGTGATGGCTCTGGTATCGTGGGAGGATCCGGCACTTCAACCTGCTGGGCAAAGACACCTGGAATGGCTAGTCCTACAAGTAACAATCCAAGTGTTGTGATCTTTTTCATTATCTGACTTGACTGGTGTGTCTTTGTATTTGAACTTGGCGAACATGTGATTCACAAATTCGAGTTTGCTGATATGAATACATGTTATCAAAATGACTACTTATGACATTTCATTATGGCTTGTTCCACATTCCCTTTCTGATGTCGATATTATATGCATCATGACTTGCTGCCATACCGGTATATGGATAAACTGTATTGTTAAAATCAGCTACTCTGCCCTCAAAGTACATTACAGAGTCAGTGTTATGGTACGCTTGGAATAGTTCTGGTCCCCTGCTGATATCCACCATAAAGTGCGAGTCTGCAATAACAGTAACATTCCTTGTCTCTACAGGATAAAACAAAACCGCAGTATAGTCAAGCGGTACATTATCTATACCATACACATCATAAAGTATCCACGAGTATTGCGGGCCTGCCAATATTGTATCTATATCATTATGATTCTCAAGCACGTACGATAGTGCCTCAAACTGATTATACGATATGTCGTTGGTTGTAACAAGCAGCGTACTTGTGAGACCAAATACCAATATAGATACAACTATAACACCGCGTACTGTTTTTATCCAGCTATACTTGATTCTTTTACCCACATTGAGCATACACATGCTGGCACATATACACAGAATCGGAACTAGTGGTATCCAATGAAAATACTGCTTGAATCCCACCAAAGATAAAAATGCAATAAATGGAATAAACCAAAACAAGACAAACTTGTTTCGCACAATAACAGAATATGCTACTCCGGCCATCCCAATTACAAACAGCACTGGATCAATCTTTAGGAAATACTCTACAGTCTCCAAAATACTACTGCTTCTCTGACCCTGCCACATTACACCATCAAGCCACATATCAAACTGACCGAGAACCATGCTGTTTGCAGGCCATATCAAAGGGATTAACAATATTGGAATCACACATGCAAAAATGTCTGTGTATCTTTTCCTCTTTTGGAATATCAGCCAAGCAAGAAGCGGGATAAATGCAAATGCCGGTACTTTGGTAAATATTGCAATTCCAAGTAAAATTCCTGATGCTGGCGCAAGCCACATGGCACTGCCTGTCCTTGTAAAGCGAATTGCAAGTAGAATGGAGGCAAGCAAAAATGGCAGAAACAACGAGTCAAGTAGTATCCTGTCTAGAACCCACGCGTACGGTGTTACTGCAAATAATACAGAAGATACAAGTGCTATAGTGCGGTCAAACCATTCTCTTGCTATATGATATAATAGAAAGGTGCTCAAGACTGCAACCATTCCCATGAATAATCTTGGAATAAGGTACAGATTCTGAAGCGACGCGGGATCAGATGCCATTTCGTTATGCGGGTATCCTGTTGCATGCAGAACTCCTGCAAGAACTATCTGACCAAAGTACGGGTGATCATAAAGATAACCTTCTTGGGGGTTTCCTGTATCTAACATGTTCATGGCCCTTCTCATATAGATGCCCTCATCAAAAGAGATGTCGGGGAATCCAACAGGGTTTACAAGATGAACCACACATGCAAGCAAGAGTGGAACTAGTATGACGTATCTATTTGTCATTTATGTTTCCAAGCCCGGTGATTAACAAAATTACCGGCAGACCAGCACCAGTCAGGGAATGGTTAGAGTTTTTGAATAATCTAGTTCACCAATTCTCTCTCAAGTGAGGCGTGGATAAAAGGGGTAGGTTTTAGACTAGGATTCTACTATCTTGTCATATCTGGGGAGTGTTCTCCACATCATACCACAAATGCAAGAGATACAAATCTAGACTTTTAGAATTATGATACACCACCAAGAACAAAATGTGCAAGCTAGACATTTGCATGATGCCATCAAGGTATAGTGTATATCATTATAGGGTATCATGTAGAGGGCACAGCAGGCTCGTCTTTGCTTGGTCTTATACTACTAGCTGCCCCCACAATGTCTGCATGCGAGATTTTAATCTCTTTGAGATTTTTATGATTGCCTGCGACATATCGCTTTAATGCGGCAACTGCTGCCATATTTGCAACAGCTGCAATCTCTGCACCGCTAAACCCGTCTGTCAGTTTGACTAGTTTTGCTACATCTACATCATCTGCAAGCGGCTTCTTTTTTGTGTGAATCCTGAGAATTTGCTCCCTTGCCGCACTGTCAGGATTTGATACCTCTACGATATGGTCAAACCTTCCGGGTCTTAGTAGTGCTTCATCTACCATATCTAGTCTGTTTGTGGCTCCAATTATCAGCACGCCGTATAACTCCTCAAGACCATCAATCTCTGTTAATATCTGTGATACTACACTCTCAGTTACATGCGAAGACATGCCAGAACTTCCCCGTCGTGGAACTAGCGCATCTATCTCATCAAGAAATATTATACATGGAGCTGCTTGTCTAGCTTTTCGAAATATCTCCCGGACTCCCTTTTCTGACTCACCTACCCACTTTGAGAGGAGTTCAGGTCCTTTGATGTTGATAAAATTCGAGTCAGTCATTTTTGCCAGTGCTTTAGCAATCAAGGTCTTTCCTGTACCAGGTGGGCCGTGCAGGAGGATTCCTTTTGGTGTTCTTATGTCTGCATAGTCGTATGCTTCTTTGTGCTTTGTAGGCCACTCGACTGCCTGACGCATCTCTTCTTTTAGCTGCTCAAGACCCCCTACATCATCCCAACTTACATCAGGTATCTGAACTTGAACTTCGCGTAACGCGCTTGGCCTCACTTCTAGTAGTGCATCTCCAAAGTCTTTTGCTGTAATTTGGATTTTCTGTAGTAATTCAGGTGGAACCTTTTCTTGGTCTAGGTCAATCTCTGGTAATACGCGTCGCAGTGATCTCATTGCAGCCTCTTTTGAGAGAACTTGAAGGTCAGCCCCTACAAAACCATGTGTGGTTTTAGATATCTTTTTCAGGTCCACCTCATCACTTACCGGCATGCCACGTGTGTGAATTGAAAGTATTTCATACCGCCCGGCATCATCGGGAATACGAATCTCTATCTCTCTGTCAAGTCTGCCCGGTCTTCTCAGGGCCGAATCTATCGAATCAGGTCTATTTGTAGCCGCAATAACTACCACCTTGCCTCTAGACTTTATCCCATCCATGAGGGTAAGCAGCTGAGATACTATTCTCTTTTCTACCTCACCAGATACCTCATCGCGCTTTGGTGCAATAGAGTCTAGCTCATCGATAAATATTATACTCGGAGAGTTTTCTTCAGCTTGTTTGAATATATCCCGGATTCTCTCCTCACTCTCGCCATAATATTTTCCGATAATTTCAGGCCCACTTAATGATATAAAGTGAGCATTAGTCTCCCCGGCTACTGCCTTTGCAAGTAGCGTCTTTCCTGTTCCAGGCGGACCATACAGCAGTACACCTTTTGGTGCCTCTACACCAATCTTCTCAAATAATTCTGGGTGCCTCATTGGCAATTCCACCATCTCGCGAATTTTTTGCACTTCATTTTTCAACCCACCTAGCTCATCATATGTAATTCTTGGAACTGTAGCATCGACTGCCTTTGTCATAGGTCCTAGTTTGAATATAGTACCCTCTGTAACTATCACAGGTCTTGCAGGCTTTGTATTTGTAACTACAAACTGAACTCTTCCACCTAACTGCGTACTCAGTGTTATAGTATCACCTGCTGTAAAGACGTGGTTGAGATATTTGTGTGCCATATATTCTTGCAGACCTTCTGCGTGAATTTTTTCAGTCGGGGACAAAACTATCTGTATTGCATCAGCTGCCTCTACAGGTCTAGTTGTTATCTTGTCACCTATTCCAGCTCCAATATTTTGTCTTGTTGTACCGTCAATGCGTATCATACCTGTGCCATACTCGTCTGGAGAACTAGGCCACAGTTTTACATGTGTCTTTTTATTATATGATAGCTCTAGTATCTGACCCGTGTTCCAGCCTACCTCCTCTAATATTTTAGGATCAACCATGGCCCTTCCACGACCTACATGCTGTTGCGGAATTTCATCAACTTTTAAAATCATACCATTCATTATATTCACCTAAAAAAAGAGAGGTTAAAGAACCTCCACTGATTTTCCCTTGGGTTTGGGGTCTTGGGCTAGCTTGAATGTCAGTTCAAGTATACCATTTTTGTAGCTGGCCTTTGCAGAGTTTTCATCTACCTTTTGCCTGACTGGAACCTTGGCTACATACTTTTTGCTGTCACGCCCTGCAGAAATATCAACTAGTCCGTTGTTCACGGTAATCTTGACATCTGTTTTTTCAACGCCTGGCATCTCGGCTACGAGTTTTAGCAACCGTTCCTTCTTGTCGACTATAACATCGACTAATGGCTCCCTGACATCTGCACTGAGCTGCTTTCCCACATCCCCATACTCTTTTACGACCGGCTTTCCATCTGGACCTACAGTCATTGTATAACCGTAGTAGAGTGGAGCAGTGCCGGCTCGCAGACCTTCAAAGCCGTCATTCACACTAAAAAACGAGTTTGACATACGTTTGAAGATTCGTTCGATTTCATCGTCTATGAACAATGTCATATTCACCTAATATATGTAATATATATGACATAATATAAAGATTTTGAAATATCTGATAGTATTTTACATAATACTATTATAACTGACAACATAAGATACTAGTAATGAGAACAGCAGCAGTGACTATACCCGGAATGGTCCGGGAGATCATAACAGGAAATAGGTCGATTTACAACTGCATAAAGATGGACCTAATTAATTATACTGCACTAGCTGCAAAGATACAACCACAAATTGAAAATATGATAGGCTCTGCGGTAAATCTCAACACGATTGTTGTTGCAATAAAACGGTATGCAGACTCACTTGAAATAGAAGATGCACGAGATGAGGTCTTGAAGAATGCAAGGCTTGCCTTGACTGGCGGAATGATGGCAGTTAGAGTTTCAGCGCATAGTCAAATGGACCCTGCTACTATCTTGGATAGATTCTCAAAGATAACTGACAACTATGATTTTTTTAGACTGTCTGATTCGTTTAGATTTCTTGCCGAAGACATGGAGAGTACAAGAGAGATTTTTGAGGATGCCGGGGGAGTGTTTAGTACCGGCCTTGCAAAGATTAGAGTCTCTATTCCGGGCAGTCAGAACAAATCTGATGTCGTCTCTTTTGTGGCCGAAGTCCTACACGAGAATGGCATAGAGTTAGAAAACGCGTTTTTTAGCCAAGACAGCATTACAATAATTTTAGATGGGAACAGTGCTTCTAGGGCGTATGACATTTTACATTCAATAGTTTCGCGTTAGGATATGCTCTGGGGTGTAGTAGATGTGTGTAGTAGATGTGATGATTTGGTGTGGTAGATGTGATGGTTTGGTGTGGTAGTCTCATAGGATATATTCGGTAGTCCTGTGGCTGATGTGATTGGCTAAAAAGAGAAAGATAGTTGTGCTAGGTGGGGGCTTTGCTGGAGTAGAGTGTACAAGAAATTTAGAATCACGATTTGCAGATGATGATACTATTGAGATAGTGATGGTAAGTGAGGATAACTTTTTGCTTTTCACGCCAATGTTGCCACAGGTCGCATCTGGTATGATTGAGACTAGGCATATAGTCATGCCAATAAGGGCTATCTGCAGGAG
>JAPOPJ010000189.1 GCA_026712925.1 Nitrososphaerota archaeon | reverse complement strand
CATTGTATGCTAAAAATCAACATCTCACCATATCCATTGTATGCTAAAAATCAACATCTCACCATATCCATTGTATGCTAAAAATCAACATCTCACCAAACACACATTTTTAAACAAAGCCAGCAGACGAGTTTGTTGCATAATTCCATTTTCAGGCACAGAAAACATCCCTGTAAAGACTGCCTCAGGCAGTGTTATGCAACAGACTTCAGCAGACATGAACACACACAATATGACACAGTAATCATATTTTCAGATTATCCCCAAGATAAATCACATGTATGAGAAACCATCAAGGAAAAGACACACCATCCACATTTTCACTCTAGTGTAAAGAATTATCACAAATAAAAGTCCAAAAAATATGTAATGCAAAAACTCGCAGGGAATCATCAAGGAATCATACCCTAGAAAACATATCTGTTTGAACCAAGGATATGATAAAGCGGCATAGTGTCAGATTCTTGGTTTAAATGAGGGCATATAATTTTCTGACATTATGGCCGGATCCAAGACAAAGAAGGCTTCACAAGCTGTAACTAAACCAAAAAAACGAACCAAAATAGTCTGCATCTCGCACAAGGAGGATGCAGACGGCATAAGCTCTGCTGCACTAATAAAGCAGGCATTTGGTGGAGATTCCATTCTAGTTGATTATCCAGGACAGATGGATGCAATTAGACAGGCAAGCACCGATGCAAAAATAAAGTCCCTATACATCTGTGACCTAGGACTGAGTAAGAAAAACCAAGATGAGTTTGTAGAAAGTATAGCAAAGCTACGCAAAAACCGTGTCTCAGTTACATATATCGACCATCATGATATTGATCCCGCCATAACAAAAAAGCTGGAAAAGTTAAAAGTCAAAATGATACACGATATCAACGAGTGTACAACAGTCCAAGTTTATAATAAATACAAATCAAAGCTGCCAGAGCATGCCACATTTACAGCAGCATGTGCAGCAGTTACTGATTATATGGAGGACAGGCCAGTTGCATCAAGCCTACTACAAATATACGATAGACAGTTTGTACTAGTCAGTGCAACCGTACTTACATACAATATAGTAGGACATCAAAAAGACCCAGACTATCTCCTATATCTTGTAGATGAAATTGCAGAGTCAAAATTTCCGCACCAGATTCCCAACTCTTTTGAATTTGCCCAAATTCAGGTAGACAAACTTGCACAGACGATGAAAAAAGTCAAGGAAGGTCTAAAGACAATGAAAAATCTTGGACACATGGAGATATTAGACTCTGGAGCAAGTGGTGCAGTCAACTTTGTGTTAGGACTGTCTGGTAAGAATGTCGGTGTTGCATACAAAGAACGTGTGGATCACGGAATCTATGCCGTATCAATTCGCGGCTCAAAATCATGTAAGATACACCTTGGAAAGATAGTCAACGATCTTGCCATGAAATTTGGAGGCTCAGGGGGCGGCCACGACAAGGCATGCGGAGCAGTAATTCCAAAAGATATGATAAAAAAATTCCTTGCAGAGTTTAACAAAAAGCTAAACTAGTCTGTATATAATGCCACATGTAAGGTGTGCCAGAATTTCAAATACACTACCAACTTTTAGCATTTTATTATATTGCACATGAAATGATGTTCTGCAGTGTTATTGGATTTGAAATACTGCATCAATCTCAGTCATAGAGTCAAGTGGAAGGCTTTGCACCCCTACTGCTATACGAGTATGCCTCCCAACATCTCCAAATATATCATAGAGTAGATCAGAGGCGGCATTAATCACTTTAGGATGTGCTGTAAACCCTACATCAGAGTTGACAAAGCCAGACAGTTTAACCACTCTAGATATTTTATCCAAACTTCCTAACTCGTATTTTACATGAGATAGCATGTTAATTACACATAACCTAGCAGATTTTTTTCCAGTCTCCAAGTTATCCTCAGAGACTCTACCGGTAAAAATCACCTTGCCATCCTTTACAGGTATCTGTCCAGAGACAAACAACAGATCTCCTGTCCGTACCACTGGAACATATGAACCCGCAGGTGCAGGTGGCTCTGGAAGTGTGATTCCCATAGATTCTAACTTTTCCTCAATCATACCACAAGTATATGGTGGCGTGATATTAGTTTTCAGATTATTCTAGTTAACTAATCTTGATGTGGAATTTCTCACCCTTGCCAGAATTACTCTGATATGCTGTTCTAGTCTTGTAGCCATGTCTTTGAAGACAGCCATCTAGGATTGATGCCCACGGAAGTGTGTGCCCACTATTCATCCTTGACTCTACTGTAATGTTTTTAGTTTTCGCCTCAAAGTTGACGTGTCCTGAGCATGTCATTTGTAAGATCGCATCAAGCATCTCAATTAAATCATCTAGTGGTTTTGATTTTAGGCTTATGCCATTTTTCTCCAATAATTTTAGCATGTCTACCTGTGGTTTTTTTGATCCCAGTACAGAATTGAGCGCATGTAAAAGCCCGCCCTCACCTACAATCCTGATGATTTTGTAAATTTCTTGTGCTTCGGATTTTGTCATGTCTGCTAGGGATTCTGCCCGTGTCGCATTCTTCCACGTATTTGTAAACATTCTTGCCTGACTTGTAGATAAAATTTCAGTAGATGAGAATGTGGCACCTTTTCCATTTCCACTATCAATAATGAGTAGTTCTTCCTCATCAAAGATAAAGCAGTTTTGTGCCACATCATACGTTCTGATTTTGATTCCATCTGGAAGCCTTCGGAACTGCTCAGAGCAGACATGTGATGGATGTATAACTAGCCTCACGTCTAGATTTCTCCGTATCACTGATGCGAGTTGAGTCTTGCATTCAGCAAGTAGCCCCATACCACATGAATCAGAGATGATACTAATTGAGGTCTTGGAGCCCTCAATCATTGTCTGAAGTTGTGCTAGGACATTATTTGCGGCAAGGTGAAAGTACCTCTTTTCTTCAGAACCACGCGATTTTCGACTCGCCTCACTTGCTTTTTTCAGGCTTGATACTAGTGTATTCATGGCATTTACCTTGTTTATTTGGTCATGAATGACAGAGTCAAATGCATCTTCTGGTGCCACAGCAGTGCACATTATCGGTTTGCTCTTTGACATTATTGCCAGTTTCTTTTTTTCCAGTTTAGTCAGAGTCGGGTATATCTTGGTTCGTGGTATATCTGAATAATATGCCAGCTCGCTTGCCGAGATAGTCCCCTTTGAGATTAGTGTTACATAAGCCTTGGACTCGTATTTGCTCAAACCAAACTCCTCAAGGCTTACAGTAAGCGAATTTTCGTTTACCATGATTCTGTTATCTGTACTGTTAGGTAAAATCATAGGCCAAAATCCTTTACACAATGACTCAAAAAAACCAAAGATGTAACTGCTGTTTGTGTCACTATTTGTGTCACTATTTGTCACTATGGTATGTGTCACTATGGTATGTGTCACTATGGTATGTGTCACTATGGTATGTGTCACTATGGTATGTGTCACTACAGTCACGTCAAAATCCGTGACAGGTGCCTCAAATAGCAACTTGGTGACACAATATCATGATGTTAAAATTTGATGCTGGCAGTAGGGGCAAGAGTGTCTCTCAGACAGTCACAATAGTTCCACGCCTAGAGTACTCCTCAGACCTGCTCTCAGAGATTATCCACGAGTTAGAGCAAAAGAGGATAAACCTCAAGAAGGTAAATCACAAGATGCTAAGGGCATCCAAGCATGATAGTCCAGAGGTGCAAGATGCCATAGACCTTGAGATGGCTGTCATATTTTGTCTAGAATGCCTCTCACAAATCAGGCAGATGCTAAGGTCAGTATCTGGAATAGCAAGCATTCCTAGTCTATTATCACCGGCAATACCTGCAATAAGAACAGTTAGCGCCAAGTTGTATGAAGTAATGCCTTCATGTAGTCAAAAACTCTGTGAATTATCAGTGCATTTAGGAAGTGTTGTGCTGGATTCAGCAGTAATATCGACTGCTAGATTTGATTTTAGGCAATCAAACTACGAATCTGCCACATTATTAGATGAAGTAAAATTGATGGCATACTCTAAAATAAATAAGCAGTACCATAATCTTGACTCTTTTAGACAGCAAACTAGTTGAGAATGCGTAAAAGAAACTTTGCACGGGATATAGAGATAGTCAAAGGTATATCAGAAAAGCTAGAAAAGAGAATAGCACAGGATAAAATACCGCAAGAAAAAATTGACAAATTATCCTCAGAAGAGCTGCAAGACCTAAACAAGATAGTCAGTCTAGCAGACTTTATGCTGTGCAAATATGAGGACAAGAAAAGTATGAAAGATATTCTAGAAAGCTTTGTGGATATAATAGAGGATGCCTGCGCGTCAGTAGAGGGTATAGACGATGAGATTGCTGAATTGCTAGTATCAGCAGAGGATACAATTGGTAAGATTCGATGCATGCATGAAAACATATCAGACAAGTCAGATTTGACTAAAACACCAGAACAGGAGGCAACAAATGGCAAAACAGGTTCAAAAAATTTAACCAATACTTCTACAGTGATTAACACAGCACAATACCTACAGAATGCTTGATTCAACCATGCACAAGTGATTTGAATGAGTTTAGCCCCACAAGAATTAGAGAATAATGCCAGTAGATATGCAACTGAGGCAATCAAATTTGATTCACAAGGTGCGCGTGGTATGGCAATTACCAACTATCAGCACGCTATTGACGCACTAGTAAAGCTGATGCAGTTATATCCAAACAGCAAGTTAAACCCCATTTACAAAGACAGGTGTAATTCATACCACACTAGGATAAAAGCACTCCAAGAATCCCACGGAGTAGAGCCCGCAGTTGATCCAAAGGCAACCCCTGAGGAGCAAAAGGCATCTGTTCAGAGGCAAGAAGATGAGAATGACTTTGAGGAATTAGTAATGACTGAAAAGCCAAATGTCAGCTGGAATGAGGTAATTGGACTAGAGGATGCAAAAAGTGCACTTCGTGAGTCTATCGTATATACCATCAAACGACCAGATCTATTTCCAATCGGATGGCCAAAAGGCATGCTATTGTATGGTCCACCAGGTACTGGAAAGACCATGCTTGCAGCAGCTACTGCAAGTGAGATGGACGGTTATTTCATTAATGTTGATGCATCATCCATGATGAGTAAATGGCTTGGCGAGGCTGAAAAAAATGTCTCAAAGTTATTCAGAATGGCACGAAAGTATGCAGAAAAAGAGGGCAAGCCTGTAATTTTATTTGTAGATGAGGTCGATTCACTCTTGGGCTCACGGAATAGCGAGGTAGGCGGCGAGGTTCGTACTAAAAACCAATTCCTAACAGAGATGGACGGGGTAAATGACAAAGGTAAAGATTTGATGATGTATGTAGTTGGTGCTACCAACAAGCCATGGAGTCTTGACTGGCCATTTCTCAGAAGATTCCAAAAAAGAATTTACGTCTCCTTGCCAACTATAGAGGCAAGACAGAATCTCTTCCAACAATATACAACAGACCTAGTTCTCAATAATAGAGTCAAGACTGAAGAACTAGCAAGGATGTTTGATGGGTATAGTGCAAGTGATATAAAGGATGTCTGCCAAGCAGCTCACCTAAAGACGGTGCATGAATTATTTGACTCTCCAGATTATCACGAACCAATCGAGGGTGAAGAAGCCCAGATGCCAAGAGAGATAACCACAGCTGACTTTAGGGATATAATGGCAAGAAGAAAACCCAGTGTTTCAGCAGAGATGATTCGTGCATACCACAAGTGGAGTGAAGAGTTCCGCGCACTCTAGTGCATCTGCTTATACTTTTTGATTAAAGATGTGAGTGTGATAATAGATAAGAACCAGATAAATCAAAATAGTAGATGGTATTTATTCTAGATTCCCAGCATTCAACCATTGTATCTTTTTGTGTTTGTAATGCTTGGCATCATATTTGGCATTATACTTGCAGTGCCTACTACCTTTGCACAAGAGTTGCCCCCCATATCACTCGAAACTACTGAGAAAAAAATTCCCAATATGGATTCACGCCTTGTATCTTTGTATGAATCAACAGTTAAAGGAGACATGATAACATCATTAGATTCTGCATACACCATGAGTTCAGATGAACAAAGAGTGCAGGTTATACTAAAGATGATTAATGTAAATGCCCCCATTCCAGAGAATCTTGGAATTAATGTCGAGGTATCATATGAGGATTTGGTGCAAGCAAACATTCCAACAAGGAACCTTGAGAAAGTGGCAGCTGATGAAAATGTGCTAACAGTCATGATGCCATCTCACCCGCAGCCAACAAATCATGTAACTAGTGAAGGGGCTCGTGCCATTTTCTCAAATGTTGTAAATGAATCAGGATATACTGGAAAGGGAGTCAAAGTGGCAGTAATTGATACAGGGTTTAACATTAACAATTCAGAGATTGCAGGGAATATAGCAGAGTATAGATCTTTTAGCAACACCTACAGAATTACAGGTAGTGATTCTGATCATGGTACAGCGGTGGCAGAAATCATAGTGGATGTAGCACCAAATGTGGAATTATATCTATACAATGTCAATACCAATATTGAATTTTATAATTTAATTGACTATATCATTGAGCGAGGAGACATTGACATCATAACAATGTCACTTGGATGGTATAATGATGTAGGACCGGCTGATGGAACTAGTCGATTGGCACAAAAGGTAAACGAGACAAGAAATAACGGAATTTTATTTATCACATCAGCAGGAAATGAGGCTGAACGACACTGGCAAGGGAGATACTCAGATCCTGATAACGATTACATTCATAACTTTCGAAGTAATGATGCAACCATCGCGGTTGATGCAAGGGCAGGAGATACGTTAGTTGTTTATCTTAGTTGGTGGGATTCTCCATCAGAAGACTATGATCTTTACCTGCTTGATATTTTTTATGGTGAGATTTATCTATTAGATGGATCAGCAAACACACAACCGAGATTTATTCCAGTTGAAGCAATTGCACACACATTCAGATATGATACAACAGCACACATTGTAATTAGTGGATTGTACGCAGAAAATCCAGTAAACTTTGAACTCTTTTCGAGGTTTCACAAATTGGCCCAATATCAAGTAGCAAGATCCAGTATTACGATTCCTGCTGATGCCAAGGGATCCTTTAGTGTAGGTGCAACAAACTTTTCAAATGGTACACTAGAGTATTATAGTTCACGTGGCCCTACACTTGATGGTAGAACAAAGCCGGACATTACCGGACCAGCAAGAGTAAGTACGACTACGTATGGTTATCAGGACTTTTATGGTACTTCAGCTGCCGCACCACACGTTGCAGGTGCAGCTGCACTAATTATGGAGAAATGGCCAAGTGTTACAGCAGACCATGTCCAGACAATATTAGAGTCAACCACATACAATCACCACACAAAGTCAAACCGGGATGGAACCGGTAATCTCTCAGTTAGCATGCTTGCACAGGATGTCATACTTGCACTAGATAACAGCAATCCAAACTGCGAACCGTGCTTTTATCCTGAAAACATCAATGTAAATCCAGGTGACGATGTAGCATGGTTCAATACTATTAATTCCCCAATAAGCATAACCGGGGGTTTGGGTGAAAACTCGTTTGCCATTACCAATTTTGAAAGAGGCGACTTGCGCTCAAACACGTTCAATTACAATGGTATTGTAGAATATTATGATGCCCTACATCCTTGGGCAACAGGACAGATAATCGTAGGTACACCAAATCCACCTACATTGCTGTATGCTGCCATTACTGAACCAAACAAGATAAGCATGCAATTCTCAGAACCCGTCACTCTCACACATTCCAATTTTAGCAGTTTGAATGTAATGCCGGGAGGTAATAGAAATGTCACATCAGTGTCTGGTTCTGGTACTAGTATCATATCAATATTCTTTGATGGGAATCCCGCACCTACAGATGCGACAGGCACTATAGATATGGATAGTGGAATAGTAAACACTGTAGGTACACCACTTGAAGATATAACTAATCAGCCAATAATAGACGGCCAATCACCAAACATCACACATGCCATACTTACAGAACCAAATACTATTGCCATAACATTTTCAGAGTCAGTCATTGCATCAGAAAGTGACTTTACTGATTTGAGTATAATGCCGGGAGGTAATAGAAATGTCACATCAGTGTCTGGTTCTGATACAAATACCATATCGATATTTTTTGATGGGAATCCCGCACCTACAGATGCGACAGGCATTATCACTACAGGTGAGACAATAACCGACTTGGTTGGAAATGGTGTAGTGTCAAAAAGTCAGATAATCAGCGATGCCCAACTCCCTACCATAACCTCAGTTAGAATCACATCATCAAATACAGTTACAATATCATTCTCTGAACCAGTCAATGCCACATCTGGTAATTATGCATTTATTGTAACTGGAGAATCCAATCCCAGAGATATATCAAGCATTTTAGGTACTAGAACAAATACCATATTGTTGAGCATTTCAGGGCCTACACTTTCATCAGATACAACTGGCATTATCAACATAGGTATGATATCAGACCTTGCTGGAAATGATATGATACCAGTAGATGGCTATGTGTCAGATGATTTCCAACCCCCTACTATAACCTCAGCTGGAATCACATCGCCAAATGTTATTACAATATCATTCTCCGAACCAGTCAATGCCACACTATCTGACTTTGCAAACTTTACAATACATGGGGAAACCACTGCACGAACATTTACAGATATGATGGGGAGTGGTACGGATGTAATCACATTAATTATTTCAGGTAGTGGCATACCATCAGATGCAACAGGTACAATCGATATTGCTATGATAACAGACCTTGCAGGAAATGACATAATACCAGTAGATGGTTATGTAGTGGATGATTCCCAACCTCCAACACTTTTGAGTATATCCATATCATCAAATAATATAGACTCTGGCTCTGCCATACTAGGAAATATCATAACCATATCATTTACTTCCTCTGAAGAGATAACAGATGTCAGTGTGAGAATTAACAAAACAGATGTTATAGTCACATCACAAGATAATATTTTATGGACTGCTACCCATACCATTACAGATGCAGACCCAGTTAATGCAGATGTAGAATTTGTAATAAGATATACAGATACATCTTCAAACCAGGGAAGTTTTGTCACATTAACCACTGATGATTCTACAGTTATGGTTCTATCTCCAGAGACTACCATAACTGGAACTGTATTCAGTGATATAAACTGGAACGGGATACAAGACGCAGGCGAACCAGGATATACAGGATACACCATGTATGCAACTGACAAGATAACTGGCATTCAGACTTTGGACGTAACCGCATCTGATGGTACATATTCCTTTGATGTAATACCAAATAATGAAACTATAGTGCAGACACATTTTTACCCGCAGGGACATACGGTATATGATGTCCGCACATCATGGTACAAGTCAGTAACCATACCAAAAGGCCAGACAATTTCATTTGATGTTGGGTTTCACCCTATCACACCAGAGGAGCAGGTAACGATAAATCTCATCATGTATGAAGATGATAACTATAACGGCATAAAGGATGCAGGTGAACGTACAGTAAGCAATCTAGATGACTTTTACATATACACCTATACGATAGGCCCGGTGGCATACCCCATACCTGATGGAATTGGAAGCGTATCAGTGAATGATTTAGTACCTGCCGACTTTGCCGTACTTGTAAATGTAGAATCCCTTGCGGATGCAGGATATGTCTGGGTAACTACCAGTTACGAGTTACATGATGACTCTACAGAATATATCCTAGTTGCACCTGTGATAAATGCTCCAGAACCGGGCTCCGAATACACCATGAGAATAGGATTGGGATGAATCACATGAGAAAAAACCCGATCAAATATGCCAGTAATCCATACAGGTATTACACCTGACTGCATACCCATGTGCATCTATTCACCAAACAGATGTGCCATATCTATACACCATACCGAGGAGCCACATCCATACGATACAATACCCATACGCCACAATAAAACTTAAATTCACTATAACTCGAACTTGACGAGGGTAACAATAACTATCAAGAAATCCAAGTATGCAAACAAGTATGGAAAGCTTGTTTTTGACGATGGCACTGTTTTGGACGGCATGGGTTTTGGCCATTCAGGTATTGCATTTGGGGAGATCGTCTTTAATACAGGCATGGTCGGCTACACAGAGACACTAACAGACCCATCATACAGCGGTCAGATACTCATGATGACATACCCACTAGTAGGAAACTATGGTGTCCCTGACCCCACTCTAGTAGACAAAGACGGCATACAGAAACATTTTGAATCAAGTAGAATCCAAGCAAGAGGTTTGGTAGTACACGAATTATCACTTGTAGCAAGCCACTGGAATTTGCACATGACCCTAGATGAGTGGCTATATAGAGAAAAGATACCCGGCATATCAGGCATTGACACCAGAGAGCTGACAAAAAAACTCCGAACCGGTGGCGTGCGCATGGCAGCACTTGTAGTATCAGACTCAAAAATTGACACAGATGATATAAGTAAAGAGCTTGCAAAAGCACCACACTATAACTCAGAACGATTCATGGATGTAGTATCAACCAGCCAAGAGATAGTTTATGGGGATGATGCTGAATCCGTAATAGTAATAGATACCGGTGTAAAAAATGCCATACTGCGAAATATTAGAAATCTAGGGTATAAGGTAATCAAACTTCCTTGGAATACACCAATTGAAAAGATACTATCATACAATCCAAAGGGTGTAGTAATTAGTAATGGGCCAGGGAACCCACAAAACTGCCCAGAGACCATCAATATTGCAAAAAGCCTGATTGAAAAAAACATACCAACACTTGGCATATGTTTGGGTGCGCAAATTATCGGCATTGCAGGAAATACACAGACATACAAGCTAAAATACGGGCACCGAGGACAGAACAAACCGTGTGTCAATGTTGAAAACAACCAAGTTTACGTCACTAGCCAGAATCACGGATATGGAATCACACCAGAGTCACTTGACTCTTCGGAATTTAACTTGTGGTTTACAAACGCAGACGATCAGACAGTCGAGGGCATAAAGCACAAAACACAAAACTGTGTAGCAGTGCAGTTCCATCCAGAAGCATCACCAGGACCCTATGACTGCAAGTTCGTCTTTGAGGAACTCAAAAAACTAATGGAGGAGCGAAAACCTGCCTAGGGATGAAACGATAAGGAAAATTCTCGTACTCGGCAGTGGGGCAATAAAAATCGGAGAAGCCGGCGAAAGTCGCTAAAACGACCGCCAATTCGACTACTCTGGTAGCCAATGCCTCAAGGCAATACATGAAGACGGACTGAAAAGTATCCTTATCAATCCAAACATTGCAACAATACAGACAGATACCAGATTTGCAGACCAGGTATATCTGCTACCCGTTACACCGACATACGTAGAGTCCATCATAGAAAAAGAGAGACCTGATGGAATCATGTTGGCTTATGGTGGACAAACAGCACTGAATTGCGGTGTCAAAATGTCAAAAGATAACATCCTAGAAAAATACGGCGTAAGAGTGCTTGGAACTCAGATTCCAGGGATTCAGAGAACCGAGGATAGGCAGCTCTTCAAGGATGCCATGACAGAATGCAACGTGCCTGTTCTAAAATCAAACACTGTGACAAACTTTGATGATGCAAAAAAGGTTGCCGAAGAACTTGCATATCCTGTAATAGTAAGAGTTGCATATACGCTTGGCGGCAGAGGCGGTGGAATTGCATACAATGAATATGACTTGCATGAAATAGTAGAACGTGGGATCAAAGCAAGTCTAGTAGGCCAAGTGCTCATTGAAGAATATGTAGGAGATTGGAAGCAGATAGAATATGAGGTAGTACAAGACTATGATGGGAATAATGTAATAGTATGTAACATGGAAAACGTGCTTGCAATGAAAGCTCACACAGGGGATAATATTGTAGTTGCACCATCACAAACAATTGATAATCACGAATATCACATGTTGCGTTCTGCGGCATTACGTGCAACAAAGCATGTCGGAATAGTAGGTGAGTGTAACATCCAATATGCACTTGATCCCAGATCAGATAGATACGCTGCAATAGAGATAAACCCAAGGCTCTCCCGCTCATCAGCACTTGCAAGTAAGGCAACCGGATACCCGCTTGCATACATGTCTGCAAAAATTGGAATGGGGTATAGTCTCTCTGAGCTTGTAAACCGCATTACAAAGAATACTACTGCCTGCTTTGAGCCATCTCTAGACTATATTGTGTGCAAACATCCTAGATGGGACTTTGCAAAGTTTGAGCTTGTAAACAGAAACCTTGGACCAACCATGAAGTCAGTAGGAGAAGTAATGGCAGTAGGGCGAACATTTGAAGAATCTCTGCAAAAGTCAATTAGAATGCTTGATGTTGGAAAAGATGGGCTAGTGCTCAATCGTACAAATGGAAAAAAATACACAGATGAGGAGATTGAATACAAACTATCCCACCCAGATGATCAAATACTGTACAATGTGGCAGTTGCACTAAAAATGGGAAT
>JAPOPJ010000225.1 GCA_026712925.1 Nitrososphaerota archaeon | reverse complement strand
CTCAAATGATATCCTAAATGATATCACAAATGACACACCAAACGATACATCATCCACCATACCACATCCTACACCACATCAAACATCAAATGACACACCACATCAAACATCAAATGATACACCACACACCACACCAGAAATACCACCACATGCTACACACAATGCTACGCACAATGATACACTTGACTATGTAGGATTCAAGTATGGAAATCCTGCTGAATCCCCTACAGGAACTGATGCAGAAACAGCATATGGAATATCAGCACAGCAGCGTGTCCATACTGCGATATTTGGACTGCCTGGATGTGGCAAGTCCTCAATCATATCACTTCTTGCATATCAAAATATAATTCGAGGCGAGGGACTCATGGTAATTGACCCACATGGGGAATTAATTCGTACCATAATGTCAATGGTGCCACAAAAAAGACACAAAGATGTCATTTATGTAAATCCTGCATCACTATACCGATATGGTACTACAGTTCAGATAAACCCACTTGAGGTCAAATCAGAACAAGAGCGGTATATTGTAGTTATGGCATTTGTCAGCATGCTGTATAATCTTTACAAGGATTCATGGGGCCCAAGACTAGAAACTGTACTAAGAAATGCCGCAAATGCTGCTGTAGAGTCTGGTAAAAGCAGAATGCAGGTCATATCAGCATTAATTACTGATGAATCTGCAAGGGCAGAAATTCTTGACGGTGTTGCAAGCAAAAGCGTTAGGCATTTTTGGCAGGAAATATTTCAAAAACAATATGCTAGAGATGCAGGATCTTCTGCATATAATAAAATGGACAAGATACTTGCCACGCCTACTGTTGCGGCAATATTTGACACTGACAAGTCAAGCATATCTATGCAGGATGTAATGCGTGATAAGCGGATGCTACTAGTTGATCTCTCTACTGGTGCTAGTGATGATATTGCTGAATTTTTAGGTTCAATATTTCTCAACATGCTATACATTGATGCAAAAAAGAGACTAGACCTTGAGGGAGAACAAACTAGCGATAACAGATTTTATGTATATGTTGATGAGGCACACATGTTCTCATCTCTTACAATGTCTGAAATGCTACGAGCACTACGAAAGTTTGGAGTACGAGTAACGCTTGCCACACAGACTGCAAGCGCATTTGATGATGACTTTGCAAAGTCCATAACCGGACTCTGCAAGACACTCATAACTGGAAGATGTGACCAATATACAGCAGGATTACTCAAGACAGTCATGGGGGTATCCTCTGATGTAATGCAGACGCTTCCAGACCACACATTTACAATGTCTTCAGATGAGGCCGGTGTCAGGGCAAAGGCAGTCATGAGGTCAAGACCCGTACCACTCCCGGGAAGAAAGGTAACAAAATGGGAAGACCTTGCAGAGTATTCCTCAAAACTGTGGGGAAGTGAGATAAATCTAGAAAGATACATACCATCAAGTAAATCTGGCAAGCTGCTCTTTAGCCCAATTGAGGCATGCATAATACACATGCTTGAATGAGGACAAGCGGGGCTGGCTCAAAGAAGAAATTATACACACCGCAGAACAGGTATTTCATAAGATATTAGAGCGTAGCACAAAGGGTGCACTTGACAGGCTAGTACGTGACAGATATGTAAATGTCAAGTGGCCAGATATTGACAAGAATACAAGTGATGTACAAAAAAGATATGTCTTGGGAGATCACACACACAAAACATATCTCTCTGAAGCTGCCGGTGGTCCAAGAGCGGGTTCAGAAAAACATCTAGAAGTAATATTTATGCTGGCACGAGAGAATAGACAAAAGCACAGATATTGCATAGCAGACCTTGGTGATTCGGGAAATAGTGCGCCAGATTTGTTAGTTGTAGAGCCGGATACAAGTGTAGATAGATATGGCAAGGCGTATCTTGATCCGTTCAAGTGGAATGATAGGACAAAACTTGCAGTAGAAGTGGAGACAAACCCAAAAAGACAGATAGAGCAGGCGATAAAAAACTATTCAAAAAATATCGCCCTTGATTATGATGTCTGGTTTATCTGTTTTGAGGATTCTCATAGAATTGCATTAGAGAATGCAATACGTGCACGATATCCTAGCTTTGAGAGGTGTAAAATGGATGTGATAAACTATAACATGATAATATCAGGCAAGATGAAACTTCCAGATACATATGATGAGTCATTTACTAGTGTGGATGTTCAGCCGATGAACCGGCTTGTTGGTAAATCTGATGATGTGGTAGATGATGTGGTGGGAAATACAGTAGATGATGTAGTAGATGATGTAGTAGATGATGTGGTAAAAGATGTAGCAAGTGATGCAAATACCATACCATCAAGTGATGCTACTAGAGTCATGCCTGGCACAAAGAAAAAACAATACGTGGTAAAGGTTTGTTCTGATATATCTGGACAAAAACAAGACAAGCATATAGAACAGAACCAACTAAAAGATGTATCTAAGAATATTGGCAAAAAATCAAAAACCGCTACAAAGACATCAAAAACATCAACAAAAACATCCACAAAGACATCCACAAAAGTAGCAACCAAGGAGAATATTGCGCTGACTCAGGATTGCTGGAAGGTAAAGGATATGGTCTTTTCAAGTGATACATGTAGGCTGAATCTTGACAAGATACGAAAAAATGCGGGACTGACTTGTTCAAGGAAGGATTTAATAGAAATTTTATACATACTAGTCAAGCATGGCATTATTAGGATAGTTTATGGTACTATGGTACAAAAGGCCTCATCAAATAATGAGGGAGAAAAGAGTGTGGCAAAAAGAATGCCAATAATAGAGGCAGTGCCAGGCTATGAAAAAATGATATTTGATGAACCGGCAAATTTCGAAGATGTGCAAAATTCTATAATGATACTTGAAGAGATTGAAAAGAGATAATATGTAAAAATTACAAACACGGGGTTCTTCCGCAAATTCGAGGCTTTTCCCAAATCTCCATTCTAGTCACATAACTATGCACTTGTTACAAATCCAGATTTATGGATGATTTGGGTTTATTGATGCATGTGGTGATTGTTTGACTTTAATTTTTGCTGTATGGAAATATCAAAGTCTTGGCATTCATTTATCATTTAATAAAAAACATCTTGTGTGCAAAATACTATCGCATGTTTTATCATGGTGAGTCATTTGTTGTGACCTGATATCATAATCACTGTTGCTTCTGCTGGTGTCTTGCCACCCAAGCCTCCGTGTTAACTAACAAAGTTGTGTTGTATGATCATTATATCAAGTAGTTCTGGGTTATCAGATTTGAATCCACGTATTTGTGTTATCCTATCTCAAATCTCTCCATTGAAACGCTCGTAAATGTTGTTTGATGTGTGTTTGTTTCGTATTACAACATCTGCAATGTGTGATGTACTGGGTTTGGATGATTTGCTATGTATTGCCTTTTTGAATCGGTTTTGAATCCTGCAAGACGATCAGTTACCAGAATGTTTGGACGTTTTTTGGCAATACGTGTAGCTTTTTTGAACAGTGCGGTTGCTTATGCCCAAATTTGGTATCTGACACATCGTATGCAATTATTAGTTTGGTTTCTTGGGGAATCCTAAACGCCTAAAGTTTGTCATAAAAGACAGACATATTGTGGTCAGAGGGCTAGATTAACAAAAACCTAGAGTTTGGGAAGAAAAATTTTGTGCAAGAATATTATTTACATTTATGAGCACTTCAAAAAGCCGATATGTACAATTTTTTTGTACAAGTTGACCAAATTTGATTAAACTAGTGATGAGGCGATCTTGTATTTTTCGTGTGATATGTGGCTAACACGTTTTTCAGTTCATTTAGAAAATTAACGCTGGTTTCTGATATTTCCGTAGATTGATTGTTAAACGTATGCGGCTGATGTGTTATCTTGTCAGCTTTGTGTTTTACTACGTCTTGGCCAGTAGTGGGTTTAAATTTTCTAATGTCCTCTAGATCCATTTCATGGGCAAAATCAATCAAATCCATCATGCTGTCTAATGCTCGGTTTTTTCTTTCCTCAGTATTGGAAGTATCTTCAGTGATGTCGAGTATGT
>JAPOPJ010000030.1 GCA_026712925.1 Nitrososphaerota archaeon | reverse complement strand
GAATGACCATATACTGCTACGCTCCAAAACCCATTTTGAATATATTAAAGAATCCAAAACGTTTCAAATTTGCCATCCGAGACAGACATATCAAGGTTAAGGGTTCAAAATAGCAAAAGCTCCGAATTTGGTAAAGTACCCATTGCTGATGATTATCAGGTAGGGTTTTTAGTGTTGTGGACTTGTAATGTATGTAGAAATGACTATAAATTCAAGGTTTTTGCAAGTCTGATTCTGATATTATATCTATTTGATTATACCATTGGGATGATCTAGTTATTCACTACCTGTAGGATGGGTTTTGGCATATAGGAATGACTAATCATACCCTTGAATTTATCTAGTGTGTAATTTAGAGTAAAATACAGGCAAACAAAATCAACACGAGTAAATTAAATGTTTTACAATTCTCTTACCAGAAATATGTATTGAATTGGCGTAACATATCATAAAGAACTCTGAAAGTTTGACACTACACCATTCACCTGACAGAGATTGCAAAATACGTCTGGATATAGTCAAAACCAGATTAACACTTGCAGTTTTTGTGTCATATTAGTTATTATTGGTAGGAATCGCGGTAACATACTACATCTGCTACAATCTCTAGACCGTACTACATTTACGACAAAAAATCATATCTCGTCCTAACATTTTCTCATACAAAATCACATATCATAATTCCCTAATCTCTTCATTGTATATTGCTAGATGCAAGGGCTACACAGACATGCTCCCAGTCACCTGCCATGGTGGCAGTCTGTGGATAAAACAAATCTGCAATACTAGTCAACCTACCTTGGTATGGTTTTAATCTTGTAGCGCCCTCCAAGACATGCTCCCATATACGCTTCTTCATCACATTTTGGGGAATCATAAATTGACAAAGATTTTCAGGCACATTTTTCTTAAAATCAACAAGAAATGACTCATATTCGTTGATGGCCTTTTTTGCATTATCTGGGCCATAGGGGTCTGGAATCGTTCCACCATAATATTTGTCTCCATCTATGTCGAAAAATCGTATGCCTCCGTTGCAAAGATCGAGTTGAGATTTTGTATCTAGGGTTTTTAACCAACGTAATTCGACCTCTACAGAAATATTCTCAAAAAGAACGTGCATTCCAATGTCGTTGTTTACAATATGATATGGTAGCCACGCTTTTTGTTCTCGTATACGATTCCCGTCTTCTAGCCATCTAGATAGCACGCGCAAGGCATTATTCCAAAACCGTATCTCTCTTTTGAGATATGCATCATCTACAAATACCCTTGGATCAAATGATGTACTGCTAATTGTGGGATACGAATATGCTGTGGCAATTTCTGCAATACGGGCATCCTTTACACCATCTCGAACTATTCTTTTAGGATATGTGGTGAAACTGCCATCTTTTTCTCGAATCATTAGTTTTATCCCTCCACCCGGTCTGCATACCATGTGTTGATAATTTTCCTCTGTACGTCGTATCTGTTTTTCATTTTTTTCAGATATACTCTTCCAATCCTTTGATGTGGGAGTGTCATCTGATAACACATCAATCAGAATTGCCATAAAGAGCTCGTCCATTTGCTTGTTAACGTTCTTTAGATTTACCATTTTGGCATTGGCCCACCGTTTGGTGTTCCAGTCATTCTTACGACGTGTCCTGTATAGTCCTTTCAGCATGAACATAGGATCAGGCGGGGTCTTTTTACGCATCATTGCAAAAAAATTCATATTCCAATAAACTTCGGAATGGTCATAACTTCTGTCTATAGTTAGACCATTTTCTACACGCTTTTCATATGACTGGTCTTTGTATGTTTCAGCCTCAAATGATATTGAATCATTCCAGTCACTATTTTCCATGACTGTAATATGGGTGCCTCTTGAATAAAAGGAAATCGGACAGTTTGAATTTAGAATGTCACTTCAATGATATTATTAGTTTAGGACCAAATTGTCCGATTTTCTTTAATAAAACCTAGTGTAACATACATCATGAACACTCTAAAATACAGTAAAGAATCGATTTACGCCTACCATACCTATCACACATTGCAGGAAAACATACAACCATACCCATATTTGCTTTCCATACTCTATCCATTAATTTTATCTAGTTTAGAGCTATACAAACTATGGAGGATTATATATAAATGAAAAACATGATGGAATCTCAGAATCAATTAGGCAACAAACACCCAGACTCTGATATAATATTTAATATTAAAAAATATCTGAGAAAGGAGCACCATATCAGGGCATCTCAAATACTCATTGAATGCAGAATATTATTCCACAATAATAGTTACGATATATTCAAACCGCAAAAAAAGGACCAACCTCGATATATCAGAGGGCTAACTCATACACCTGATATTACAGTGGTTAATGATGAAGATGATATAGTCTTCATAGTGGAGCAAGATGGCAAAATACATGACTTGGTAGAATTTACAAAAAAAGACAAACTGCGAAATTATCACTATACTAGTGCAGGCATTCCGTATATCATTTTGAAGAGCTCCCAGATACGCTCTAATCAGATATGTATGGCTGAATGCCTAGATTCTGAGTTAGAAAGGCTTGGGCTGAGAAAACCAGCAGGTCTACACCTCTAGTATCATGTCAATGTACTCTTGCCAGAAAATGGCAAAATCTGACAGTGGGTCTTGGCTATGACATACTCTGTGTTGATGCGTGATATGTCTCTGCGTGATATGCCATCATGTAATATATCCCCACGTCCGGTGGTTATGGTTTCACTTGATTGGCTAAGAGATGGGGATCCGCCATTTGGATTAGGTGCGGCATCAATTGTTTCATCTCTTCGTGCATGTGGGAGTAATGTCAGGCTTGTAACAGATGCAGTGAATGGTCCAAAATTCTCAATAGATGCCTTTCTTGATCGCGTTATGGTGGCAATATCTGAGGCTGGAACCAAAGTTCTGGTAGGGATTAGTGCCTTTGTGTGGTGTGAGATAGAGGTGCAGATGCTTTTACGTGCCATTCCACCTGAGATTGATGTAGTGCTTGGTGGTCCGCAGATATCATATACAATTCCGGGTCAGCTAGAACAGCTATACCCTAGAGCTCGCTACTTTGTACGTGGGAGTGGGGAATTTGCAATGACATCATTAGTTATGAGGTGTGCAGAAAATGGTCTGCATGGACTCCATATTGCAAGAATGCCAGATCTTTGCACTAGGGCTGATTATTCACTAGATTCGTTACCATCACCACACCTTGATGGTACTACTCCGATAGGTAATTTTGTACGATGGGAGACTCGGCGTGGCTGTTTGTTTGCCTGTACATTTTGCCAACATAAACAACCTGGAACCACATTAAACAATACGAATATGGCAACAGGGCGATTACTGCACGAAATTACTGCATTTTGTATATCTGGAACAGAGAAAATTGCCGTACTTGATCCAATTTTTAACATAAATGACAGCAGGGCAGTGAATCTACTAAATTGTATGAAAGAATGTCACATTGGCGCTCATTTGTCACTACAGTGTCGTTTTGAGCTAACCACTGATGCATTTTTGGATGCTGTAGAATCACTTGATGTCACGCTTGAGTTTGGTTTACAGACAATTCATGATGATGAAGCGCAGGCAGTCTGTAGGCCAAATCACATGACATCAGTGGAGAATGTAATTGAGAAATTAAACAGCCGCCATATACCATACGAGGTATCTTTGATATATGGACTTCCATTTCAGACTGTCAAGAGCTTTCAGGATTCGGTGGATTGGTGTTTGGAGCACGGAGTTCCTAGAGTACGTGCTTGGCCGCTGATGTTACTACGCGGCACGCCAATTTATGCACAACGAGAAAAGTGGGGATACGTTGAATCAACAAAAGATCGCATTCCTTTAGTTGTGAAAAGCCACTGGTTTTCTCGTAGCGAGCATGCCAAGATGACAGATATCGCCTCAAGTCTGTCATGATGTGATATGTTTCTTGTATCTGGTGCAAAAACCTCTCAAATTTATTTCCGTTTGAGATCTATCAATTTAGTGGTTCGTACTGTGATGGTGTGGTCTACCTATATGTATATACGGCACATCAGAGAAGTTCATTATACGTGAGATTGTAGAATAAACGAGGCTTGCTGTGGGGAATGACTGAAAAATATTCATATTTAACAAAAGCTTATTCCAAGAGGTGTTAACATGAATAGAGTATCAACACATGTGGGCTTTAGTGATGAATCGCATACAGAACAAGGATGTTGGACAAGTATTGGGATGGTGACTATGAAAAAATCATCTTTGGAACAATTGGAAAAAGAACTTCGTGAAGAACTTCAACCATTTGAATTAAAATCTGAAATAAAATGGACTAATACGAAGAAGGGTTGGGGAAGTAAAGTAGCTAGAGCTATCTGTGACTTTATAGTTAAAAAAGCAACAAAGTATGAGTTACGTATTGATACTATAATAGTAGATAAAAAATACATGTCTAACAAAGATAAAAAAGAAAATATCAGCAAGATTTACTATTCATTATTAAAAAACGTACTTGAATGCAGATGGTGTGGAGAACATGTATGGGATTTGTATGCGGATGAAAACAAAAGCATGTGGTGGGAAAAGTTGAAATTTTTTTTGGAACATAATAGTACACAATGGTTTCAAACGGCTGATGGTATGGAGTTGCGCAAAATGTTTGACATATACCAAATCAGCCCGAGGAAGTCTCAAAGTAGCATTTTTCTTCAGGTTGCAGATATTTTTGCGGGCATGGCTGTTTTCTCACGTTCATATTATGATGAATACGAATCCTGGCCCGGACCAAATCGCACTTTGGATGATACTAAACATTACGAACCAAAAAAACATTTTAGATTCAATTTATTAAGACAATTTAACTTAAACTGTAAAAATAGAAAACTTGGAGTGTCTTTGAAATCAACAAGAGGTCTACATACACCTGATCCCAAAAAACCAATCAACTTTTGGTTGTATGTGGCTAAAACAAACTCTCATGACAATGCGTATTTTTGATGTTATGCCTGACTGATTTGATTCAAGTATGGGGCAGGTTAGATGATGGCTGGAAAACCCACCCATTTGAAATAAATCCGTACATTTGTGGAGATCTAGTTTCACACTTTTAGACAGAATGAAGAAAATTATCGAATGGTTTATTGCAATTCTGCACAGATATTCTTAGCATGTGTCTCATGTAATATGTAGTAGTACTAGATGAAATATGTTTAGTGTAAACTTTTAAACACACGTTTTGTCCTTTATCGAGTTGCAGTGTATGATTTGTAGTGTACAAGTATGATTCTTCATATTCAAAGATACACATCATTCCTCTGTACTCAAACTATTAT
>JAPOPJ010000121.1 GCA_026712925.1 Nitrososphaerota archaeon | reverse complement strand
GTTACTAACATGTCTGGCACATTTGCAGGTGCTACATCGTTTAATCAAAACATCAACGCTTGGTTTGTCAGCGAAGTCAAGGACATGTCTCACATGTTTGCAGGTGCTGACTCTTTTAATCAGTCACTTAAATATTGGAATACTGGTAAAGTAACTAACATGTCACAAATGTTTGCATATGCATCAAGTTTCAACCAAAACCTTCAACTCTGGGATACCAGTAAAGTTACAAACATGTCCGGTATGTTTTACAAAGCCACATCTTTTAATGGGGATAATCGCGCTTGGGACGTTACAAAAGTCACAAACATGTCTCGCATGTTTGAAGGTGCCAGTTCATATAATCAATCCCTTGGAACATGGCGAGTCAATAATGTATCTGACTTTTCATACATGTTCAAAGATACCCCATCATACACAGGCACTAACCTCCACTTGTGGGATGTAAAGTCTGATGCTGATATGACTAGCATGTTTGAAAATTCTGGCGCAACAATTCCAAGTTGGTATCAGGGCTGATGTTTTAACAAAATAGTGCTAACAATTAGTCTTTTCTGCGTTTTAACACAACTATACATTAATGAATCTCTAAAATCCAAACATCAGATATTGAAAAGTT
Source organism: Nitrososphaerota archaeon (assembly GCA_026712925.1). GTDB lineage: Archaea > Thermoproteota > Nitrososphaeria > Nitrososphaerales > Nitrosopumilaceae > JAPOPJ01. The sequence goes on along the minus strand of JAPOPJ010000121.1, from coordinate 9,249 downwards.
TCAAAATACTCTAGTTTTGTTTTAATTAAATGAATAGTATATTTTTCAATTAGAGTAAATATTTCAAAGCCCTCCATATCTAGTATAATGCCACCTACTAGGCCGATATAGTGCAATGAGTAGAATTTAAAATTGGACATGAAAGTCTGTTGCATAAATGGCTCTTCACCAAATTCGGAGATTGGTTAACCAAAAGATGTCAGAGTTTATCATATCCATAACACCAAATACAGTAAGAATGACCACATCTACTACGCACCGAAGCATGTTTTAAGATGCCAAACAATCCAAAAATGCTCAAATTTGTCATCCGGGACATACATATCGTGGTCAAGGGCTTAAAATAGCAAAAGCTCCGAATTTGGTCAAGAATCGCTAAAAAATAAACCTTATAAACTCCGATCATTATGGTAAATTATTGCAGATATCGGTACTTTTGATACTAACAACTGTAGCAATTTCAGCTCCCATATTATTCTCAGATGTATCTGCTGTTGAATGCGGTGTTGAAGATTACCAGCCTAGATGTGAAGATATTGTCAATACTGATGGTGCATTTATCATTATTTTCGAGGCTAGTGCTCCAAACCAGGAAATAACCATACCATCTATTGATGATACCACAGAGTATGGCGTTATTTGGGATGATGGTAATGCTGTTAGATATACCGGGGATGCTAGTTTTACATATATCACTTCTGGCACTAAAACCATAACAATTGAGAAGACTTTTCCGGGAATTGATTTTGAAGAAGATATATACAGTGCACTTAAACTAAAAGAAATCGTACAGTGGGGTGATGTCAAATGGCGTACCATGGAAGGTGCATTTTATGGTACAACCAACATGAATATCACTGCAACTGATTCTCCTGATCTTTCAAATGTCAAAAATATGGACCGAATGTTTTCACATGCACGCTCACTAAATGCAGACATTAGTTCTTGGGACGTATCAAATGTAACTAGTATGGAACAAACTTTCTTTGCTGCTAGAGAATTTAACCAACCACTAAATTCTTGGGATGTCTCTAATGTGACAAATATGACTGAAATGTTTGGAATTGCTACATCATTTAATCAGGATTTATCATCTTGGGATGTATCTAGTGTGAATAATATGAAGGGCATGTTTGGGTCAGCATATAATTTTGATCAACCCCTTGAAGACTGGAATGTTTCTTCTGTTAGAAACTTTTCATACATGTTTTTCAGTGCCGCTGCATTTAACCAGCCTCTCCAAAATTGGAATACATCATCTGCAAATAACATGACAGGTATGTTTGGAAATGCTACATCATTTAACCAACCACTTTACAAATGGAATGTCTCAAATGTCACTGATATGTCAATCATGTTCTACAATGCTACATCATTTAACAGTGAGATTGGCTCAAACCCTGAAAATATAGCAGCCGGCACACAACCACAATATGGTTGGTCGACAGACAATCTACAAAACATGTCGGGTATGTTTACATATGCATCCTCATTTAACAAAGAGCTCCGTTTCATCACCGATAATGTTACTGACATGTCTGGTACATTTGCAGGTGCTACATCATTTAATCAAAACATCAACGCTTGGTATGTCAGCCAAGTCAAGGACATGTCTCACATGTTTGCAGGTGCTACATCATTTAATCAGCCATTAGGATTCTGGTATGTTAATGAAGTGACTAATATGTCACAAATGTTTGCAAATGCATCAAGTTTCAACCAAAACCTTCAACTCTGGGATACCAGTAAAGTTACAAACATGTCCGGTATGTTTTACAAAGCCACATCTTTTAACGGAGATAATCGAGATTGGGATGTTACAAAAGTCACAAACATGTCTCGCATGTTTGAAGGTGCTAGCGCATATAATCAAAACATTGGATCATGGCGCGTCAATGATGTATCTGACTTTTCATACATGTTCAAAGATACCCCATCATACGCAGGCACTAACCTCCATTGGTGGAATATAAAATCTGATGCAGACACGACTAACATGTTTGAAAACTCTGCGGCCCATATACCGGACTGGTATGAGGGTTGATTCAATCTTGTGCAGTGCCTAGATATATGTTCTTTTCAGACTATACAACATAACCATATCATTGTAGTGTGATTCTCCAACTTATGATACTTTTGAGAACATTTGAAATGGCAGTCAGATGTACAGATTTTCTGTCAGGATTCCACATATTCGAGACTTTTGGTAAATCCTCAACATTCCCAGCAGAGTCAATACTACAAGATACTAGAATATATCAAAACATGTTCTGTGTGTACTGGGTAATTTGGATTGCCTCAATGATATGAACAAATACTGACAATATCAATATGAGAATTAAATTAGAAAAAGCCTCGAGTTTGTAAAAGAATCATTCCCATCTAAAAAATATATTATGTACAATTTTTTGATGGTATGATGAACATTCGTTTTTATATCATTTTTGCAACGTGCCTATTTACCATATCTGTAGGGAGTGCTGTTGCCCAAACTGAAGACCAACCCCTTGAGGGAACAGTCCAAGTAGGCGCACTCATTCCCATTACAGGTGGTGGCTCCAACCACGGCCAAGACGTACGCGTTACATTGGATCTTGCAGAAAAAGAGATAAACCAGTACCTGCAAGAGCAGGAAGCTAGTTGGAAATTTGAGTTGATAATAGAGGATACCCAGACAAGCCCAGTTCTTGCCTTGGAGAGTATTGAGGCAATCAAGGCACATGGAGTGGATTTAGTTATAGGACCTTACTCTAGTGCTGAACTACGCAATGTGATGGGATATGCGACATCAAATGATATGCTTTTGATATCATATGCCTCAATGGCCACAACCCTTGCAATCCCAGGAGATAACATATTCAGATTCGTTCCAGACGCATCACACCATGCTCCAGTAAATGCCAGAATTTTTGAAGAGATGGGAATAACCCATGTAATACCTATTTGGAGAGGCGATGCTTGGGGTGATGATATGGCTGAGAATACAAAAAAGGACTTTGAGATGAATGGTGGTACATTCCATGACGGTATTAGGTATAATCCAGAGGCAATAGAATTTTCCAGTGAAATTGCACTCCTTTCAGACCAAGTTGAAAAACTTTCAGAAACAGTTGACCGCAACAAAATAGGCATTTTACTCCTGACATTCTCAGAAGGTGTCCACATAGCCCAGTACACATACCAATATGAAAATCTCTTTGGGCTTGAGTGGGTGGGAATTGATACACTAGTTAATGTAGGTGGTGAGAAAAGTGACCGTATTTCTTCAGAGTTTTATGACTCACAAATTTCCATCTCATTGCTTAGCCCTCCAGAAAACCCAACATACGATATGATTTCAGAGCACGTATTTGAGATGAGCGGTAGACAACCCATTATTTATTCCATATCTGCATACGAAGCTGCCTGGGTATTGGCACTATCCATATATGCTGCAAACTCTACTGATTCTAATTTGGTTGCAGCTGCAATGCAGGGTGTTTTAGAAGAGCGTGATGGTGCACTAGGTAAAATAGTACTAAATGAGGCAGGTGACCTTGCATCAAGTAATTATGTGATATGGCAATTGAAAAACAACAAATGGATACATACAGGAAACTATACCTCAGAGACAGACATCATAACATGGAATGATAATGCATTTGGTATGATGGGTATGGTGGATGGTGATGAAATGGCTAGTAGTGTTGATGATAAAATAAATGATACAGATATTATGGATAATACTAAGGAAGGTGGTGGGTGCCTGATTGCAACTGCCGCATTTGGAAGTGAACTTGCACCGCAGATTCAGTCATTGCGCCAAGTGCGAAGCGATATACTACAGACCAATACTGGCACATCATTTATGGAATGGTTCAATACATTTTACTATTCTTTCTCCCCAGAAATTGCAGACCTTGAGAGGGAAAGCTCTGAGATACGCTGGCTTGTCAGGACAGCAATTACTCCCGCAGTCCACATCCTTGGGATAATGTCAATAGCAGACCCGGACTCTGAAATATCAGTAGTTGTACTTGGAACTATAACCATACTTACAATAGCAGGATTATATGTCATATTACCAGTACTTGTAGCATGGGTAATTCAAAGCAGACTTTACAGCACCCATAAACTACTCAGAGGATGAGATGTGACATAATTACTTGCATAACAACTGTATTTAGTCAATTAAATCACATACACAATACAAAACATACACACATGACAAGCATGTGATAACGCTTTGTAATGTCATTGACAAGACTCATGGTTTTCATACCATGGGATTACTTTGGCTTTCCCATTAAATGAAAAACCAATATTTTGTTATCATCAGTCATTTATCAAACAATGTAGGGACTAACAAGTGATGTGGCAAAGTCATTACTTTTCTTTAGATATACTGTGGCGATTTATACACGAGTTTTCATATAACAATTATGTTATATGCTAAATTTGTTATATATTGGATTTTTAACATACTGAATTTCTCATACGTCTGCTTTGTAATATTTTGAATTTACTATACCATGATACCTGTGTTGTGATACCTGTGGGGTATGATTATACATATCTAGAATGCTTTACCATATAATCATATTTCTCCAAATTCAAGACATGAGAAATTTCCACACCATCAAACCAGAATATATTGATTCATTTCTTCATGATAAATCCGACTTTACACTGTACAACTCTTTTCACCACATCAATTAGATAATATCACACCAGAGCGCCAAATTAATAATAATTCTGAATTTGTAAATCCAGATATTGCATAGTTTTTTAATCCTGCACTAGTGCTATTTCATATGCAGTTTGAAATAGAGTTTTTTGGCCATAAGAATATACGATCAAACCACCAAAATACGATAGAGATTACTAGGGAATCTGATTTGACACCTAGCGGTGATTGTATAGTAGGTGTAAGGGCATCATCTGCATGTGCAGACCTACCTGACGATATGAAAAAAAGTTTGGAAAACCCGAATGCTCTAGTATCCTTTACCTTTACAGTAGGTCAATACGAGTTTGTTGTATATGGGGCTGGGCATGCCGACTTGACATTATCTCACAAGGAGGATATTGTACTAAGAAAGAGCAACTTTACATGTCCTAGAACCATATCCGTAAAGTGTGACAAGGCCTCTAATGATATACCTCGTGAGATGATACATCTCCTCCAAGACCCAGATACGCGTGGAACCTTAACCATAAGAATTGACTAGATAAAACACACATCAGTCAAAATGTATATTTGGGCAGTTTTTACCATCCAATTTTATATGCACTAATTTATCATAATAATATGGGCCTGAAAACTAAAATATTCATTGTCGTCCCACTGGCAGTCTTTGCAGGGATAATATTTGGATTTGGGATATACAATACGCTGTGTAAAAACTCAAACATATCACTTAACTGCTAATATGGGCATTTTATTCTGGGTAAAAACACATACACTGGGGTTTTATTAAACCGATAAATCATACCATATCTGTGACTGCATACAAAATAGAACTAGATGTATTAAAAAAACCTACTAGTCAAGAGATCAAAAAACTAGAGGAATATTTCAAAGATATGCCAATTGAGGAGATTCTATCTGGTCTAAAGTTTGCCAAAAACCGCTGGTCTGCAAAGGATGCAGGTACGCTAAAAGTGGGGCGAAAGAGCATAATACAAAAGGAGATTCATTCTGTAACAGCAGAGCAGGCCAAGTGGAGACTGAAAAACTGGAAGATAATGATTGCAAATTACCGGCGTCGGGGGTATAGTTACCCTACAATATCACGGATAAAAAAGATGCTGATTCAAAAGAGTGGAAATCTGGACTAAAATATACTACGTGGTGATTCCAGACCTATGTGAGCTTTTTACCTGCCGCCTCAGGCTGTCTGGAACATCTGGTATGGTGTTTTTTGTCTGTCCTGCAATAAGCGTGTGGGCTTCTTCTAGTATTGCATTTGTATCTGCTGATGTCTCTGGTCCTATGCTCATCATATCTCCTCCTGCCATTGAAGAATCTGACATGATGTCACCTAGCGTCTGTGAGAGGTCTTGCATGGATGCATTTGCCTCTGGCATGATTCCATTAAGTGATGGCTTTAGTCCATTTATGATGGCCATGCATGGGCTAAGTGTTACTACTACATCGCCTAGTTCAGATACGGTATTAAGTCTGAGTTGGATTTGTTCCATGGATAATCTTGCACCATTTACCATGTCTTTCATCTTTCGGACTTGTGCTAATTCCCCAGCATATGCTTGGGCATATCTGTTGTTGTGTGATTTTTGTGCTGTAACTACTTTATCAAATATTTCATTGTCTTTTTTTTGCAGTTTTTCAGTAATGTGTTCTAACTTTGATATCTGGGTTTGGAGCCTCCTTTGTGCCACGTCTATTTTATTTCTGAGTGGTACATCTGGTCTTATCTTCTCCATTACTCTCTGCGACAAGCTTGCACCATCTGCATTGTTCCAAGAACTGCTAATCAAATGTTATCTCCGCAATGGGCTCTGTAACCTTACTTTAAACTGACATGTACTTTTGCTCGTTGTCACTCTAGTTACATGTAGCTGCAGTTACAGTATGATGTTTGCGTGCCTGTGATTTTGCAATATCTCTGCAATATGCCTGAGATATGCCTGTAATTCTGTGGTTTTGTGATGTGACTTGATTTTATGACATGATTCTATGACATATCTGTATTGTTTTGGTATGGTGATTTGCTCTAGTGATATTGCTCTAGTGATATTGCTCTAGTGATATTGCCCTGCTATGACATGTCTATGATTTTTGTATGACTGTATGTTTGTGTCATGCCTGCATGGCATATCTCTAGATGTATCTCTAGGCATATTGTAGGCATACTGCTAGGCAAAGCACACTAGACACAGCACATCATAAACCATGAATGATAATATCTACACATTGATATTATTTCCTAGATGTGATACAAAGATATGCTAAATCATCTCTTCAAATCATGCCAAGACGATGCATTCCAATTATAACATGCACAATACAGACATGATGAAATAACAAACCATTCCCATATCGATACTATTGATTTGACTCTGTTGGAATACCGCGGTATGCTCTGCGTAGTAGTGTAGGAGAAATGATTATTGTTGCTAGTATGACAAAGACTAGCGTGGCATATACTTCATCATTTAGTACACCAGTTACAACTCCAATTCCCATTGTAATGAATGCAACCTCACCTCTTGCCACCATACCATACCCAACACTGAGTCCTTTTCTAGTATCTTTCATCATCAGTGCTGCAGGAAGTCCACACCCAAAGACCTTGCTAGATACTGCCACTATTAAAATACCTGCAAAAAATATCCAGTTCACATCAAAGAATAATCCAATATTTACATGCGCACCAATTATTGCAAAGAATAATGGCTCTGCAATTACCTTGAGTCTTCCAATAAACTCTCGAACCTGTGATGCAAGTTTAGAGCCAGCTAGACCCATGCCGGCTGCAAAAGCACCTACTATGGGATTAAGTCCCACCATAAATGATATTGCAGAAAATCCAAATGCTGCGCCTAGTGCGGCTCCTTGTTTGGTACCTCTTACTTCAATTGAAGACGGACTTGCAATTGCAATGCCGTTGATTATTTTTGGGAGTATAAACACGGCAACTAACAAGAGTGCAAACCACAGTCCAACATTTTCTAATAATGTAATTGTAACTAACTCTACTGTAGGTGTTGCTTGATTTATTATGATGGCAGCTACGGCAGACAAAACTGCAAGACCTATTACATCATCAAGTACAGCAGAACTGACAAGAATCTTACCTTCTCGAGCATTTTCTCTTTTAATCTCTTTTAGTATAGTAACTGACACTGCAATGCTTGTAGCACTTAATGTAGCTCCAATTATTGTAGATACTTCCCAACCAAATCCAAAAACTTGTGATATGCCATATCCTGCTGCAAGTGGCACTGTTACCCCCAAAGCTCCAATTACTGCCGCTATAGGACCGGCACGAATCAGATCTCGGAATGTAAAGTGGAGTCCTGCAGAAAATAGTATTATAATACCGGACATCTCCCACAGGGCTATTGTAGCATCATCAAAGTGTATTATCCCCCATTCAAAGAGTGGGATTTGCCCACCTATTGCAAACGGGCCTAGTATGACACCGGCCACTACAAAACCGATAATCTCAGATATTCCAAACTTTTTACATATCTTACCTAGCATCATGGCAGGTATTACCAAAAATAAAATACCAATTATAGAAGGAACAACCTCAAATTCTGCAACCACACTACCATAACAAATTGATTATAATTATAGTTTATTCTCTCACTACACCCACATGTAGTATTCCTGTTTTGATGTACTGTAAATATAGTACCATATATGATATATGATAAACTCTGATCTTTTGTCCATTAAAGCGTAGAGTCTGGGAAAGAATCTTTGTCGTCTAGGATTTAAAAACTCTTAACTTGATTTTTTTATTGTTTTACTGACCCGTCAGGATTGTATGTGGTCTCTGATTTTAGATTGCCGTTATCATCATATAAGTTCCGCTTCTCTATAGAACCGTCTTGGTAGTATGTAATCTCTGATTTTAGTTTACCCTCTTTATCGTACAAACCCTGATTTGTTTTAGAATTATCATGGTGATATGTAGTCTTTGATTTTAGATTAATGTCTTCATAATACTCGTACAAATACCGCTCCTTTATAGAACCATCAGGATTGTATGTAATTTGAGATTTTAGATTGCCTACTTCATCGTACAAACGTCGCTCCTCTATAGTACCGTCAGTGCCATATGTAATATGAGATTTTATAGTACCATCTTCGTACAAATCCCGCTCCCAGATAGAACCGCCAGGACGGTATTTAATATGAGATTTTTTAGTACCATCTTCGTACAAATCCCGCTCCCAGATAGAACCGTCACTGTTATATGAAATTTGAGAATTTAGTTTGCCATTTTCATACAAATCCAGCTGTTTTATAGTCCCATCAGAATTACGATGTATCTTTACTTTATCTTTGTCGTTTTTATCAAACAAATTTGGTCACATTATAATTCATTGAGATATTAAAAAAGATAACTATTCATACTTATAAAGTGACAACTAACATTGTACTCAAAACCAATTGATTATGCATGCATGGGAAACATGCGTATGTTGGCATTTAGAATATAATGTGACAGGTAGGCCAAATCTGTTATCTGACCCTACCTGAGAGTTTATTTACAGGGATGTTTCCTATACCTG
>JAPOPJ010000031.1 GCA_026712925.1 Nitrososphaerota archaeon | reverse complement strand
TTGGGTTAATCTCTACTAGAAACTCTCCCCTAGATGGGTTCTCAAATGACTTTGTGCCTGTATAGTCCCAAGTATAATATTCAGAGATTCCTGTCTGGTGTAGGGTTCCATTCAGGATGAAATCTTCTGAAAATTCAAGCATCTCCCCGCGTACAGATATGCTGAGAACTTTTGGACTATCCCCGTTTGGTACAAACCTAAAGGTGTACTCCCCGGCATTCAAGACAACTTTTTCTGCATATGTGCCATTCTTGTACATGTCTGGGCTGGCAAGTGTTACATGGAATGCGGCCTTGTTTTGTGTGCCCCTGTCCTCGCCTGCAAGACTGAAAAGTACTGCAAAGACAACTGCAATGATTACAACAGAGACTGTAATTGTTTTTCTGCCCAAACTCATCCCAAGCCACACTATCGGAGCAGATCACTTAAGTGTTAAAATAATCAGGACTGCATCATATCTGATAATATGATGCTATATCCTTGGTGCTAATCCCTAGTGCTATACCTCCCGTGCTATACCTCTAGTATGTCCCTAATGTGATATCAGGTGCAATTCTGATTGTGATCATAGCCAGTCATGAGGGATTTGTTAGTTAAATTTTATTCACTGTAAACCAATCTTCACACAGGAAATTAAGTATAAACTAGTAAATCATAATTGATGCCAAGCTTTCAAGACAAGTGGGCTAGACAGCAAAGCCCAACCCTGAGTGAGAAATTCAATGATGTGATAAAGCCCAAGGGACCACTAAAGCCCAAAATTCAGGGTGGTGTCAAGAAATTACAGACGCAGATTTCAAAACTAGATGCCATGTTGGCCAAGCTCAAAGAACGGGACGACAAGCTGTTCAAGAGGATAGTAGATGCAACTCAGACTCATGACACGTCTACAAGCAGGGTGCTTTCAAGGGAGCTAGCAGAGGTAAGAAACGTATCTAAAATTCTGGGAAACGCCAGAATGGCTCTAGAAAAAATTGAGCTCAGGCTTACCACATACCATGATCTTGGAGATACAGTAGTTACAATAATGCCTACACTGGGACTTATGAAGAACCTCCAGTCGTCCTTGGCAAAATTCCTTCCTGGTGCGGATCAGGAAATACACCAGATGGCTGAAACGCTAGGAGGATTCATGACTGATTCCTTCTCAGGTGATGGGGCATTTGGCATTGATGAAACTACATCCTCTGAATCTGAAAAGATTCTGCAAGAGGCATCGGCAGTGGCAGAGAGTTCTGTAGGGGAGAAATTCCCGTCTACACCATCTAGCGTCCAATCATCAGCAACTACAAAATATCTCTAGACAGTGTATGATGATTCTAGTGCGTCTTTTGATTTACAGATATTTCTAGAGTTGTAATGTATCATGTCTTTGCCTAGCTTTCTAGGGGTTCTCTTGATTCTTTTATTCTCTTGACCCTGCCGCCCTCTTCTTCTACAATTCTGTCGATTCCAGACAGTCTGTCCCTCAAACTACTGATCATGGTTCCTACTTCGTCGGCCTCACTTTCAACCTGCTGCCGTTTCTCTGTCAGGTCTTTGATTCCTCTGTTCTCCTCATCTATATACTCGCTAATCTTTTGCAGCTTTTCTTTCAGATTCTTGATATCGACGGATTCATCTTCAATCTCCTTTTCAAGTCCTGTTCTTTTGTCTTTCAGATTCTTAATCATCAGGCCTACAAAGTCAATGGCCTCTTCAAGCTTGGCGCGCTTTCCCATCAGCTCTCCAATGCCTATACCACTAGAGGCTCCAGACTGTTGGGCTTGTGCTTCATCTGGCACGTCTGCTGGCCTCTCCTCTGTCATCTCGCCACCCTCTTCTTTTTTGTACTTGTCAAACACTGTCATGTTATTAAAAAATAAGAATAAAAAGTATTGTGAATGCTAGCATCTAGTAACTACAATTTCAGTCTGTATGGCAGGCAGGAGCACATGCCTGAAGTGATGAATGCTATAATTAGACGAAATAACCTTCAACTCCATGCCAAAAACAACTTGCTATTCACAAGTATCTGATAGATATAATCACGTCAGCTTGCAAGCCATTTGCTCAGAGCATTATCTGGCCTGCGAAGCTCATCTATGCTGGTATAGTACCTGTCACGCCATCCTTTCTCTGGGAATCCTGTGAATAGCATAAGATTCAGGGGATACTCGCCGCTGTCAGTACACCTTCTAAAATCGTCTCTAAACAGGAATACTTCCTTGCCCCAAGCAATAGCCATGCCTAACTCAATCATCACGCCTTCATCTGGTGGCACGCCATTAACCACTGCAAGAATCCCATCAGAATCCCTTACATCATGCATGTCCTTTTGGCCTATCTGGTATGCTGCGCCGGGTCGCAACGTGTCGCCTTGATTGTTGCGCTCAAACGGTTCCCATACATCAGCACCCATCTCCCCAAGTACCTTGACTAGTTCTTGCAGAGGGCCTACACGTTGCTGTTCTGAAAACCCGTAAGGGCTTGCAAGATAAACGGTTCTCATATCTTGGCAGACACCATATCATAATATGTTGGACTGGCATATTTATATCAAAAATTTGCAGATCTGAACTAGGCAGATTTGTACTAGACACATGTGTACTAGGTATGTTGTACATTTTCTGTCATGATGTGTATTGGTGCGTTGATTATTTGGAATACCGTGCGCCAAATTGTTGGCAGGTGATAACTCAAGTCAGACATTAAAAAGACTGGAAATGTTTTCTGGGTTAGTAGCACACAGACTTTTTACATGCCTAGCAGTGATTCTGAGGTCTTTTGTTATTTATGCAGGTATGTAGTTCTGGTGTTTTCTGATATATTTTGGATTCTTTTGTAATTCTGTTTAACATGGGTTTTCATGATAGGTACAGGTCAAAGTATTCTGTTATGGCACGTCTAAAATTAGTGCAAAGTAATTTTCAAAAGTTATCTGACCCTAACATAAACTTCATATACATTTCCTAAACAGCACTGAGCATGGCTTCCAAGGCAATTACTGTTGGGGTTGGAATCCCAATGATTGTTGTAGGGGTTCTTATGGCATGGCTCTGGGCTCCGACAGGGGGCCAATTCCAAAATCAGGTAGAACTCGTGGGAAGCACCATCGGTATCTTGGGAGTTGTATTTTTCATATCTGGACTATTTTACTCAAAAGAACCCGTGATACAGTGAAAACTTAGTGATTAAATAATGACACAAGACATATCATAACTGCTTGAATGTACGGCTGTCTGAGATATTTACCTCAATTGAGGGCGAAGGAATCCTTTATGGTACCAAAACGCTCTTTGTAAGGCTTGCAGGCTGCCCCTTTACGTGCTTTTACTGTGATACTCCAGAATCCCTTCCACTTGATTCAGGAAAAGAGTACACCATACAACAGGTCTGTGATATGATCGACTCTCACTTGCAAGACAAAACGTACAAGGTAAACTTTACCGGCGGGGACCCACTAATACAACACCGTGCAACAGCTAAATTGGCAGAACACGTCCAGAAAAAAAATATCCTAACTTACCTGGAATCATCATGCTTTGATTCAGAAAGATTTCACGACGTGTTGCCGTACATAGATATTGCAAAGATTGAATTTAAGACGGTGGACTCGGATTTTGTGGACTCGGGGCACTATGACACCTTGATTCAAAATGCCATAAAATGCATGGAACTCTCCATATCATCTGGAAAAACTACATACATCAAGATAGTAGTAAGCTCCAAGACATGTCTAGATGATTTTAGCGCGTTGGTAAAGCAAATCTTTTCTAGTGCACACC
>JAPOPJ010000033.1 GCA_026712925.1 Nitrososphaerota archaeon | reverse complement strand
TTGCAAAAAATTGCTTATTTTTGCAAGTATTTGGGATGGAATGTGGGTTATTATCAACTCGACTACTATGGCCCATTCTCCGGTGACCTTACAGATACAATAAAGACAGCAGAGAATATAGGGCTGATAAAACAAGGAGATAGTCCCCTACATACTTTTGAGCTCACCGATGAAGGACGTGATTTTATGAAGAAATTCATAGAAAACTTTTGTGATTCTAAAAAGGTGAAAAATATTCGTAAACTAGTATCAAGTCTATCAAATTGGGGAAAAGGTGAAATTGAGATTGCTACAACAATAGACTTTGTAAAGAGAAATTCGCCTGACTTGAAAAAAAATGACCTGCTAGATAAAGTAGGTAGAATAAGGGAAAATTTTAAACCTAGCGATATTAAGAATGCACACGAAAAGTGGGCATCATGTGTTCATATTAAACATCCAGTTTAGGTAGTATATTATTATGCTACACAATCGCACTGTTGTAGAGTTTTTTTGATAGTTTGTATAGTTGATGATAATTTTCAATACATGATATTCTGTGAGTTCCTTATGAGAAAAAATCTTAAAGTAAAATGATAACTATTCACATCCACACTACAAACATAAAACCAACATACCATCGTGATTTGATTCTAGACTATGAATAATCTGAACTCTGCCATAATGCAACCTTTGCAGGTTTTTTCAAATTATTGGCACCCCTCATCCAACAATGTGACTGTGATATATGGCAACAAATGCGGATCTAACCGCAACATTCTTAACATTTATTCTGCTAGTATAGATAATGTTACCCGAAGAAGAGTGGGATAAAATGCCAGACCTAGCTTTCGTGCTAGAGCCATTGATTATGGAACATTTCAAGGGCAATAGAGATGCATATACGGCAAAAGAAATAATAGAAAACATAAACCTACATAAAAAAATCCCATTTAATAACATGGAACTCATACATGTGCTAAAAGGTGTTGAGCACACACTACAAAAGCTTGAAGAATTTGGGCAGTTACATTCCAAGATGATACCAACCAGAGATTCCATAGATAGGTTTTATCGACCAGCCAATTAACGCAAAAATGCTTTGAATATATTCAATTCAGATTCTCCCCCAAACTCAGCACTTTGGTTAGTTTGATCTTCTGACCTCAACATATCCAGATGAGAGGCATTTTGGATTCTCCAAAATCTGCAAAATGTTCATTGATGCACATCTATTCTGCCAGAATGGTCTTACAGTGTGTAATCACATATTATACACATGAAATACTGGGAAACTGCAAAGATATCATAAATTGTTGTGCATGCTGAATCTAGATTGCTCCAAACATGACATTTGTGAAAAAAGTCTGGCTATGAATTTATCCCAAACACTAAATTAAAGAATATCACCATACACACTAATCTATGAAAATTGGTGATAGCATGTTTGGTGGATTTGGTTTGTGATTTTTTTGCTGTTTTAACTGACAAAATATTTGATAATACCGGCATTTGCATGTCAATAACATAACCTTGAAAGGTACAAAGGGATATGGTTGTGTGATAACTTTAGTTTTAGCCAACTTGCTCTATTAATTTTGATGATTTTACTGTTCCATCAGGGTAATAGGAAGTAAAATGTGCAAGATTGCTGTTTTCAATACATAATTCTTGGTGTTTTTTTGAACCATTGGAATAATAGCCAGTCTTTGATGTAGGTTTACCTTTTTTGTTGTATAATATCTGTACATCCATTGAGCCATCAATACGGTATAATGTAGTAGATTTTGGATTGGCATTTTTGTGAAACAGCATTAAAGAGAATATTGTACCATCAGTATTGTATTTGGTCCAGGATTTCTTGTCACCATCATTATCATACAAGTATTGAGATTCCTTTAAACCATTTTGGTAAAACTCGGTCCAAATTATCTCAACTCCATCATTATAGAATGATTGTTTTTTTAGAGAGCCATCAGGGTTATACACGACACGCGATTTCAGATCACCATGATTATCATATAGTGCTTGAGCCTCCATCAAGCCATCAGGATTGTACGCCTTTATGGATTTTGTATTATTATTGCTATGATATTCATATAGAAATTCTAGCATCAATGAGCCATCAGGATTGAACTCTTTTTCAGATCTTGTATATCCTTCTTCATCAAAGATTCTCTGGCCTTCTTTTGAGCCATCAGAACGATACCAAGTATGGGATTTCATGGTATCATTATTATGGTGTTCTATTTTATTTGCTTTTCCCTATAGAACCATATTTTTTGGTTGGAGGTATAAACCAGATATATCATGCGTATATTTCACAGTATAATTGCAAAATCCCACAAAGGACTCATCAGAGATGTTTTAACAGTTGTAATTATTCCCACATCATGATAGTTATGTACAGATAGGGAAATAATGCACTCTACTATCCCGCACAGGCATTTAGTCTTGTTTGATATCATTCTAGTACGGTTTGTACCAATATAGCCTCTCAAACTGCAAAGCAAAAAAACAGTACAAATAGTGTCCAGTTTACAAATCATTACTAACATAACACGTTCAGATTTGGTATAACTTTTACATCAAGGAATCAGGGTATGATCAAGTTTTCCTCATCAGAATCATGAATTTTAAAATGAGGTTTTTGATTGATATATTTGGATACAAAATTTGACTCCAATGTACCAGGATTCTCAATTAAATCCCTAACCATATATCTGTGACATGGACTGCCATCTTTTTCATAGCATAGTAGTGTTATGTCTTGTGTGGTATTATACATATGAAGAGTACGAATTGCCTCTACACTATCTATGTTAGTGCATATCTCTTCAAGTAAAGATGATTTGAAATCCTCCCAAATTATATCAGAATTTTTGAATTTTTTTAACAATTCTGCACTAGGAGATAATGGTCTTATCCAGATATCGTATTTTTCACGCTTTACACCTCGTGGATAAAATCTAGTGATTAGTACTCGAAGTCCGTCATCTTTATCGATTGGAGAATAGATTGATTTGGTTTTAATCATGATTCAAGCCCACATGAGGATGTATAATAATCGTGCAATCATGGTTTAATAAAATGTATGCTAAAAAATTGATATTCACATGATACACATACTCTTCTCTCAAATTCAATGCTAA
>JAPOPJ010000034.1 GCA_026712925.1 Nitrososphaerota archaeon | reverse complement strand
GTGTGACTTGCATCACCATTGACAAAATCAACATTACCATCCCCCCAATTGATACTATAACTTGTACCAGCAAAAGACGGTATGGTTATTGTCTCATTTGGAGTACTAGTTACCCAAGTGGTGACAAAGGTATCATCAGTATCAAAAAGGTCATCACATCTAGGTAGTTCGCCATGGTCACACTCTGCGGCAGATACATCTGAAAATAATAACGGTACAGATACTGCTACAATTAATAACATAATTGCAGACTATTTACCAATATGGTGTTAGGGGGGAGGAGTGTGTTTTTAAATATTTCTAATTTTTCCGTCTTTACTATTTTCACACAATCATGTCGGTTTTGCGTTTGCAGAAATTTATCTATGAATACCTGTGACTTTAAACAGACTAATACTTTTCATACACGATTCTGATTATATTATCTTTAAAACTGTAAAATATCGCAAAATTTGTAGCAATAATGGCATGGGAAAATTGTAATGGACCGGATGGGATTTGACTTGATAACAAGGTATTTTCAAGTTCCATGTGTCTGTTGAAAACTCCAGAATATTGAACAGTGTAATGGTGCTTTGTGACACCTGCCTCCATGGGTCTGGTATCCGTACTATACACTAGTATACTTTATGTAACAATAATTGCCTATCAATGAATTATCGTGATATACAATATAATCTTTATATACTCTATGTAACAATAATTGCTTATAGGTAAATTATCATGACACAAAATATAAACATTGGGCTTCAAAATAGACTCCTTCTGACACTAGCCGAAAAGGAGGTTAGCGTGTTTAGTCTTGAGGATGCTAAGAAGATCCTACAGGCTAACAATTCTGCAACACGACACGTTCTTATGAATCTGACAAATAAAAGACGACTTCAGCGAATAGAACGAGGCAAATATCTCTTAATTCCAGAAAGAGCAGGACAAGAACTGCATTGGGCTGAATCTCCTTGGGTAATAGTCCCTCATCTAATTGATGAGTACTATGTTGGCTTTTGGACTGCAATGAATTTTTGGGATATGACAGAACAGATTCCTTACACTGTATTTGTTGCAACCACTAAAAGAAAACGAAATTTGGAGTTCGGAAATCAAAGATTTGAATTTGTAACACTATCAAAGAAAAAATTCTTTGGTTTTATAGAGCAAAAGGCAAGTAAAAAAAAATCTTTCAATATTTCTTCCAGAGAAAAAACAATTGTGGATGGATTAATGCATCCTGAATATTGTGGAGGAATAATAGAAGTAATCAAAGCAATGTGGAATACCCGAAAGGAAGTTAATTGGCAAACGGTTCTTGAAATGGCAGAAAAAGTAGAAATTAATGTAGTTTTAAAACGATTAGGTTATTTACTTTCAATTCTTAATATCGACGAAAAAATTTCTAAAAAAATTAAAGAAAAAATAAATAAACTTCCTTATAACTATCTTGATCCTACTACAAATAAAGATAGAATTGAAATCTCTAAAGAATATGTATTAATAATTAACAGAACAACAGATGAACTACTTGATTGGATGGAACACTAATGGATGAAAAATCACTTAGAATGTTAGCAGGAAGATATCAAATACCTCTTGGAACATTGGAAAAAGATTATGCATTAACAAATCTATTGTCGATAATTACTAATCTTCCTAAATTGGATAAAATAGTTTTCAAAGGTGGTACTGCATTGAAGAAAATACATTTTGGGGATTTCCGATTTTCTGAAGATCTTGATTTTGTTTGTTTGGAAGATGTTTCAGATGATTTTGTGAATTTTGTAAAAGGTAACATGAATGGTCTTGATGTAGAATTTACCGAAATATCTGATATAGCAAAGAAGAATGAAGTTTCACATTCAAAGTAAAGTATAACCAATCCACTGATGCTATTACCAGCATTAAGGTAGATTTGAGCTTGAGAGGCGATGTAATGATGAATCATCCTGCAAAGCCAATATTACACTTCTATAAGACCATTAAAAATCCATTTTCCGTACCTGTAATGGCTCTTGAAGAAATTATGGCTGAAAAAATTAGGGCCATAACATACACAAAACATCCTAGACATTTGTATGATATCCAATATCTACATCATCAAGGAGTATCAATCAATCCTGACATGGTTAAAACAAAGATAAAGTCTGTTTACGACGAGGATTTTGATTTAGATAAACTCAAAGAGAGATTACCTGAAAAAGCAAAAGATTGGATGACTGCTTTAAGATCACTTCTACCAACTCCACTACCGTCATTTGATGATGTTTCAAAAGAAGTATTTGAAGTAATTACTGATGCAATGAAATAGTACAATTGTACGAGGTTCTCTGCAGACACATTCGTATCTCATATAACCATCTGCCAATCTATGACGAATCAAAAACCATAGGAGACAGACAATATCCGGACACACAACTGTGTTCTCTATAGTCTCTTCAGATAGTGAAAAAGTAGAAAGAGTATTCGTTACTTGGAAATAACGAATCCCTGAATGGACCGGATGGGATTTGAACCCACGACCATTGCGGGAGTATTTCCTACAGGATTACTCCATACGGCATGTACTCCTTACGCAGTGTGAGTGCGTCATCCAATCCAAACTAGACTACCGGTCCAACTTTCCTAGTTATGGGGAGTTTTTTTGTCTTTAGTTTTGCCTTCTGCGGCATCACACTGTCATTATATGCTACGTCATTTTATGGCAAATCGCATCTCTGATGTGAAATAATGGCTACGATACACTCCTTCTGTCAGGCATGAAATCTATATGTGCAGTTAGGTTTTCACAGGACTTTACAAACAACACCTAGTGTGATATTTCTGAGGCCTTGAGTCTAGGCACTGTGTCTAGGCATTGGTATTTGAGACAGAAGCATAACCAGGTACAATCTGGCCTGAAATTGCGCAATACTTGTCAATCAAAAAATGGTCTTTTGTCTATATAATTTGAATATACCCCTTATGATCAAAGGATTCAAAGAATATTTGTATTGGAATCACAGACATTCTTTTCGCAGATGGTCGATGAACTAGTAGAGTTCTCAGAGTATGATCCAGAACTCGCAAGTGGAATAAAATGGCTTGATTACCAAGCGCGTAAAAGAGGAATAACACTATATGATATGGTCTTTGAGGTCTTGTATAAACACAATATAGACTCCAAGGCACGGGACTGGTTTACTACGCGCAATTAGATTATTCTCTCAAGTCAAGTGACTTGTATTCGCAACCCTGAGGACCGCAATATTTTCCAACGTATGTTGCCTTTGGACGGTACAGTGCAGGCTTTGGTGCTGCTTCTGCAAACTTTTCTTCTATAATGTGGGCGGCCCAACCAACAACTCTAGATATTGCAAATATGGGTGTGTTCAAGTCTACTGGAATTTTTAGCATGTAGTAGATTGAGGCACTGTACAAATCTACGTTTGGATAAATGTCTCTATCTTTTTGTTTTTTCATTTCTGAAATTGTTGTGGTTTCAATCTTTTCTGTAATGTCAAACCATGGCTCACCTGTCCGTACTGCAACCTTTCTTGAAAGCTCTTTGAGAACTTGCGCCCTCGGATCATATGTACGATATACCGCATGACCCATTCCCATTATTCTGTCCCCCTTATTCATGGCATCTTTAATCCAAGTTTCTACTTTTTGTATATCTTGTATGTCCAAGAGCATCTTCATTACTTCTGTATTGGCACCACCGTGCAACTCTCCACTTAGTGCCCCGATTGCCGCACTAGCTGCCGAGTACATGTGAGCTCTAGTTGATGCCACCTGTCTTGCAGTAAATGTTGATGCATTAAACGTGTGGTCAGCATGCAAGATAAGACAGATGTCAAATATCTTTTCAATCCCCTCATCTGGTTTTTCTCCAGACATCATGTACAGAAAGTTTGCCGCATGGCTCAAACTTGGGTCAGGATCTATTAGTTTCAAGCCATTCCTAATTCTGTGCCAGCTTGCAACTATTGTAGGAACCTTTGCAATCAAGTTGATTGCCTTTTCATAACTTGATTCCTTTGTTGAAAACTCTTCGTCATAGTATCCTGCAAGTGCAGAGACAAATGCCTGCAACATATCCATCGGATCGGCATCCTTTCTCCAGTTACCCATGTTTATCTGCATCTGTTTTGGAATAAATCTAGCCTCCACCAATTTTCTCTTAAACTCTACAAGCTGCTCTTTTGTAGGTAGGCCGTCATAAAGTAGCAGGTATGCAGTCTCTTCAAATGTCGAGTTTTTTGTAAGATCCAAAATATCATAGCCGCGGTAAATCAATTTGCCTCTTTTGCCGTCAATATTTGAGATTCTAGTGTCTGCTACCTCTATTCCTCGCAGGCCTATGTTTTTTGTATCCACAGCACATCTTTGGATGTTCTTTTATTATATTTTCTCTATGTGCCTACGTGTATATGGTATCTGGTGGATGTGCGGCAAAAATCCCCATATTATTATGCCTAAATGTCACTCCAAACTTCGTAAACGCTGTCCTTGAAGCTTAGTAAATTGTCTAATCTTTCAACCTTGGGCCATAAATTCTCATATTTAATGAAATATTAAATGAACCCGGATGAACGGAGACACTTTGAAAGATTTGACAGGATGATTCTACAGGCAGGACCAAAAGGACTAAAGAAAATCCAAAAACTAGACATCCAAACACAGCTTGATGGGTTGCCGTTTTATGATGCATGTCTGGGCACAGAATTACTACAAAACCAAAGCATCAGACAAAAATCTCGTAAGGTTAGAAGTTGATATTTAATACTTTACAAGTCTGCATGTGAAAGTAATGGCTGATTTTTAGCGATGACTCAAGTATTTTTGGGTAAAATAATCTCTCAAGAGTTATGGACTTCAAGGTTGATATTCAAAGTCCACACTTTTGTTACAGTTGAGCAAAATGATAAATTCATTTTATTTTTAGGCATTTTTGTAGATTGTGTTTTCTGTTTAGTCTACTATTCTGCCACACAATTGCCGCTGTTCTGTATATTTTTTAATAACTTTGGTCTTCACTACTGTGCATTGTGACAAGACCATTGATGTGGATTCTAGATGTACTTTGTTACCCAGCATGACTAATTGGAATTTGTATTATTTATGATGGTTTTGTTGTACAGTGAAGACTGTTATGGAGATATTCTCTGTCCTTAAAAATAGAGTTATTCCACAAACTCTGCCCCTCACCATTGTCAAATTTGGAAGTTTACATCCCCCCGGAAATGACTATAATATGAAAACCATTCATATGAAAAAACAACCATACGATGGTTACTGTGTAGGCTCAGGTATAGATCTGGGAATTGTGGTATGGGAAGAAAACAAAGTACGACATACAGTCTAAATAGGATCATCATCTTTTATAATTTCATATTCATATCCCTGATATGATATTATTATGCGATATGAGATATCATTCTTTAGATAGGTCCAGACAAGATTGTTATATAATTTTAATAAATGTAGATAGACACACAACTATAGTTTTGCAAACTTTATTGTTTGTGGTATTACAAGTGTAGAGTTATGAATGTCCAGACAAACTATTTTTATTAGACAAGTTTCAACAAAAATAGTGGGATGTAGTTTATTTTATGATGCTTATTACAACATATCATATTCTAGAGGTGTATATTTCTGATCAAACCTGATGATGATATTGATATTTTTGGACATGGTAGAGCGTATGCATGGATGGATTCTGGAAAAGATCTTGAGACCGTTGATGGGTATTTTAAATTATTTCAGCAAGGCAAATTTGAGGATGCTGTAAAATATCTAAAAAATGTCATTGAATTGAATCCTACAAATAATACTGCGCATGATCTACTTGGTGCAATTCTCAACATGATGGGCAGGAATGATGAAGCTATCAAACACTTTGAAAAGTTACTAGTGTTGGATCCTAACAGTTCTACTGCATATGCTGGCTTGGGAAATGCGCATGCTAGTATGCACCATTATGCAAAGGCCTGTGAATATTTTGACCTAGCACTGGGACTGGATCCTGACAATATCGTTGCACATATGGGGAGAGCTTTTACCATGGTTGAACTAGATAATTATACTGAGGCTGTCAAATCTTTTGAAAATATATTGAAACTGGATCCTGACAATATCCGTGCACATATAGGTCGTGGCGACATGCTCTTGTGCTTGAACATGCCTGTCAAGGCCATCAAGTGCTTTGATAAGGCAACAATGCTGGATAGTGACGATCCTGAACCGTACATCTACAAGGGCAAAGCTTTCATGTCATTAGATCTGCCTGTCAAGGCTATCAAATGTTATGATGTTGCATTAAAACTGGATCCTGATATTGTAGAGGCACACATCAACAAGGGTGTATCCCTCCTGATTTTAGATCTGCCTGTCAAGGCCATCAAGTGCTTTGATATGGCATTAAGATTTGATCCAGAAAACAAGTTTGTGTTTAGATACAAAGGTGATGCATTGCATATGCTGGAAAAGTATGATGCTGCAATAGAATGCTTTAACATTGCAATAAGATTTGATCCCGAACATAGTGAGGCGCACTTCTCTAAAGGTGATGCATTGTATGTGCTGGGAAAGTATGATGCTGCAATAGAATGCTTTAACACTGCAATAAGATTTGATCCCGAATATAGAGATGCGTACTTTTCCAAAGGTAATGCATTGCGTATGCTGAAAAAATATGATGCTGCAATAGAATGCTTTAACACTGCAATAAGACTTGATCCAGAATATGTTGTGGCACATGTAAACAAGATTTTGACTCTTTTTGCTTTAGACAAATATGCCGAGGCTCTCAAGTGTTATGATGTGATAGTAAAATTAGATCCTGACAACCCTAAAGTACATTATATCAAAACCAAAATTGACGATACGATAAGATGACAAGGCATAAAGATGCTTTTGTGTGGTCTTGGTACTGCTTAGCATAGAATACTCTGCGCAATTTTAGATTTTTGTATAATGGTATGGTTTTTTTGCCTATAAAGTTGCTAAATCTGAATGTATATGATAATTTAGTCTTCCCTACCATATACTGTGACAAGAGCATTAAAGTAGATTCTAGACTTCAGTCAAGCACGACTATAAAATTTGTACTAATGATAGTTTTTGTTGTGCAGTAGTAACGACTGTAACTTGGAAGTTTTTCTAAACTATTCAAACTATTCTGGTGATGATGGTTTTTAATGTATAATAGTAAAGATTTAGACAAACGCCAGATCGGAATACTTGCAAATTCCCAAACAAAAGTTTGTTGCATAATTTTGGCAATTTCGTACATTTACAAGTAATTCTGTTGTAGTAATATCAAACTATACAAAAATCATATCCGTTATACCAACTTGGTGTGTATATCGCATTTATGCAACAGACTTCCAAGCAAAGGTTCTTGACCAAATTCGGAGCTTTTGCTATTTTGAACACTTGTTCTAGATATGTCCGTCTCGGATGACAAATTTAAGGCGTTTTTGGATTATTTAGCATCTTCAAAATAGGTTTTG
>JAPOPJ010000039.1 GCA_026712925.1 Nitrososphaerota archaeon | reverse complement strand
GGTACAAGTTTTATTTTTACGTATGTTTAATTTGTTATAGATGTACCATCACATTACGAGATGTTACTGTTACATTGTTTGTTTAAATTATTCCGCTGCAATATCACACCATCATGTTCTGATATTGTTTTGTAACAGTATGTTGTGACATTATGCTATAATGCTATGTTGCAATATTATGTTATAGTAGTATATGATGTTGTGTTTTAATATTGTGTCATGACAGCATCTTTAGTATTATGCACATGTATGTAGAGTACTTGCAAAATTTTATTCTAGTTATCTAAATTCTTGTAATCGCATCACGTAAATTTTAAAATCATGAAAGACTTTACTTTTACTTGTTAATGTAAAACTGCCAGTACTTTGTCGCATACTTGTAGCTACAAGTAACTCTGCAAAATAGCATCACCCAGTACTAACATAATTGATGAGTTTTATCCACCCACAAACCACAGCCATAAATCCCACCCATCAAGCGTAAAATCTGCATTTTTTGTAGCACGACATCACTTGCAAACCCATACTGGTATTGCCTGCTTTTGCAGGGCATGGTTAACATTTTTTTATCTGGTTACATCTAGCTTTTATTTTTGTGAGTTGTACTATGGATTTTTATTATTTTTTTATGCAATAATTTTTTTATAAACAATCTTCCTCACAATCACTCCTTGCATTCGTGTTTTATCATTCTTCTTTCTCAAGTGTATTATGATTCTGTTTATCTGGTGTCTTTACATTACAGCAAAACTCCACACAAGTCACATGTCTTACTCTATCAATCTATTGACACCACACACATTACAATACGTTAAAGTGAATGTGTCAGTAATTATAATGGACAAATGGAAAAATAAAATAGTCAAAATGATTTAGTCATTCTTGATCTCTTGTAACTGCCAAAATTTCTGAAATTTTAACGTCGTTCGAATTTATGAGGCGATATATGGGTCTGCTGTATGCACACACCTTCAGAAAGCCATTCTGTTATGATCTCTTCTGAATAGTGTGTGAGATGACCATTCTCGAATCTGAATCCACGTACGTATGTTGCCTTTTCTTTAGGAGCTGGCTTGTACTCTGCATCATAGTATTGGTTATCTGGTAGTTTGTCTGGTATGGTTAGTTTTGCAAGCTTTGTACAAAGATCAGGCCTCCACTTACGCCAATCATATTTAGCAACATCCCAAGGACAATCATACTCCTTCATACGATAAAATACTCCTTCAAGTAGAGTTTTAGGCATAGATGTAGTTAGTGTTTCACCGTTATAAATAACGCCACTTTACCTCCAATTTCCACAAATTCGAGGCTTTTTCTAATTTAACTCTGATATTGATAGCGTCTGTCTTTGATCATATCTTTGAAGCGATCTTGATTGTCCAGCACACATAGAACGAATTTTGATATGTTAGATTATCTTGTAGTATTGGCTCTACTTGAAATGCCGAGGTTTATCAAAAGCCTTGAATTTGTGTAAGAGTCTTTACTTACTTTTGCCATTTGTTTGAATTTCTATACAATTCATTTAGTATGGAGTCAATCCAAAAATGTAAATTGTGATATTTGTGTAATGATGTACTCTAATAACATTCCCCACACCATTAACACATACAGCAAAATATGTTTTGCATATTTAGCGAATCAATATTTTCTCATAACCTTTCAAGACGTATGTCAAGATCAGATGCACATATTTGTAAAGAATTTGAGTTAAAAATACGGTTTTACTCAGAGATGTTTTTCCAAAAATTATACCTAGTTGTAAATCAGAGTAAATAAAATTGTCAAGATGCTAATTTGTATAATCCTAATTATTTAAGATTGAATCAAACCAGATCATACAACAGTACAACACGCACAAATTTGTATACAGTAAATGGTACGCCATATATTATATCATACATTATAACAGATATTGTACAAGTATTGTAGCAAATATCTAGTATAGATGGCTCATCAGTTTTATCTGCTCTTCGGTGGTAAGGATGTTTTTACTTGTCAATGTCTCTAAAAGTTCCTTAAACAGTGCTTTTTGGGCATCAGACATCCCTCCAACAGCACCTTTTTCTCCCGGTGGACCAGGCGGGCCTCTAGGACCTGCGGTACCGATAGGACCTTGTTCACCGACTGGTCCGCGTTCGCCGGTTTGACCTGCCGGGCCGATAGGACCACGTTCACCTTGTGGACCTTGAATCCCCTGCGGGCCTTGCGGGCCTTTCTCGCCAGCTGGACCAGATGGGCCACGCTCACCTTGTGATCCCGGTGGACCTTGCGGGCCTTTTTCACCGACAGGTCCTGGTGAGCCAGTAGGACCCTTCTCACCAATCATACCCGGAGGTCCTTTCTCACCTTTTTCACCTTGCGGACCTGAAACACCAGTTAATCCTTTTTCACCTGCAGGACCTTGCGGGCCTTGCGGGCCTTTCTCACCTACTGCACCTTCATGACCCTGTGAGCCTTTTTCACCAATCATACCCTGTGGACCTTGCGGGCCTTTCTCTCCCACTACACCTTCATGTCCTTTTGGTCCCTTTTCTCCGACCGGGCCTTGCGGGCCTTGCGGGCCTTTCTCTCCTACTACACCTTCATGACCCCGTGGGCCTTTTTCACCAAGCTGCCCTACAGAACCCTGCGGGCCTTTTTCACCAGGCGGTCCTGCCGGACCTTTTGTACCAGGCGGTCCTGCCGGACCTTGTATTCCTTTTTCACCTTGACTGCCAACAGGACCAGTAGGACCTTTTTCACCAACATGACCTTGCTCACCTGTAAGTCCTTTTTCACCTATAGTTCCCTGTGGGCCCTTATCGCCTTTCTCTCCAGTAGGACCACGCAAACCAAGCGGACCCTTATCACCTTGAGGACCTATAACTCCCTTGTCACCTTTATCACCTATCGGACCCTTCAAGCCCGATGAACCTTTATCGCCAGGAACACCTGTAGGACCTTTGTTGCCTTTCTCTCCAGCTGAGCCAGTGATTCCCTTATCGCCTTTGTGTCCCTGTTCACCTACAATTCCTTTATCTCCCTGTGGACCTTTATCACCTGTTGGGCCTTTCTCACCAGTAGGACCAGTCAGGCCTTTATTACCTTGAGGACCTTTGTCCCCAGTTGAACCTTTGTCTCCCTGTGGACCTTTATCACCAGTAGGACCTTTATCACCTTGAGGACCTGCCGGGCCTCGTTCTCCAGACGGACCCTTATCACCTTGCAGACCTGCCGGGCCTCGTTCTCCAGACGGACCTGCCGGGCCTTTGTCCCCTTGTGGACCAACAGCACCTCGTAATCCTTGAGGGCCAGATGGGCCACGAGTTTGATTGACATCATAGATATGGTCATTAACAGACTCAGATGCATCTGTACTAGGTTTCTCAGATGCATGTATTTTTGGCACATCCTCATTATTGGGTGCAGATACAAGTTCTGATACTTGTGGTTCTGCCTCTGGTTCAGATGTTTTAGATTCTGAAGGTTTGGACTCTGATTGTACCACCTGTTGTTTGTCCTGCTCAGTATCTAGTGGCACATCAAAGACAGCATTTAGTGGGGAGAATAGATCACATACAACAACCCAAATACTTTCTAGTTTGGCAACAGAGTCAGGAACAGGGTTATCAGTGGATCCAAGAGTTTCTGAAAATTCTCCATCCTTTACACGCAGATGGAACGTTCCCTTCCACAAAGTAGCAAACTGCCTACTTTTTACCTCATCATCAGATGGTTTAGAGCCTGTAAGGATAATCTGAACCTCATATACGCCTGACTGCTTGAAAGGTGCAGGACCACGAACTTTTAACGTTCCAGAAGACACGGATATTTATACAAGACTCAGGTATTTTTATATTTACAAAGTGTGTGATCATGGCAATATAGGGGTCAATATTTACCACCATACGCCATAACTACACCATTTGAGTAGATTCTAGATGGCATCTTACCTCTCAAGTATGACTAATTTGATGGAATTAGCACCACTTGTGGCAGTTTTATGAAATGATACCCAAGGATTAGGCGTTCAGGGATAGTATTTATCTAGATAAATTGCAAGTTTTACCTAGTGAAAAAACCCTTTCAGAGAAAACCAAAAGAAGTAGAGGCCATGCCAGAAACCATGCCAGAGCCGAAAAAAGAAGAGCGTAGTCTAGTGGATTCAGATTATAACCGCAAAAAGCTCTTCAAAAAAGGAGTCAACCTTATGGCTGATGAAAAGCTCGACGAGGCAGTAGAGGCATTTGAGCAAGCATTGAGAATTGAGCCAGATAGTGTGGAGACGTTGATGAAACTTGGGTATGCAAGATTCCATCTAGATGAGCACTTGGAAGCATTAAAGGTATATGATAAAATCCTAGACATTGATGTCACAAACCCAGAAGCATGGAACCTCAAAGGTTTGGTGCACTATGAGCAAAAAAATTACGCCAAGGCACTAAATGCAGTCGAAAAAGCAACAGAGTCAGACCCTACATACGGTATGGCATGGTACAACAAAGCATGCTACCTTTCATTGTTAAACCAAGTTCCAGAATCTCTAGAAGCACTCAAGCGTTCAATTGAGATAGATGTAAAGAATGCAAGAAAATCAGTAAAGGATAAGGACTTTATCAATGTGAGAATCGAAGAAGGTTTTAAAAGAATAGTAGAGGTTGTAGTTTTAGAATCAATCAGACAAGGTTACCACAGTATTGGTGCTATAGTATGGACCACTTTTCTTGACAGAGTAGATGCAGAAGGCGCACTAAACAAATTACTAGAAAAAGGCTTGATTGTAAAAAATGAAAAGCGTGATGGTCTAAGTAAAATCCCCATATATGATCTTGCGGCAGATGTTGCTGAAAAGATTGGTAAAGAAAAGAAGGGTCTGTTTGGAATTACAAGAAAGCGACTCCCAACGCCGATTAAAAACCTCAAAGAGATAAGCCATGCAATCCAAGCAGTAAAAGAAGCAATTGAGGAAGAAGATGTAGAAAAGACCATCGAAGTATTTGATGAATTTATTGAGCCAAAAAAATCAGGTGCCCACATGATTGAACAGTTCTTTGATGAACATCGTGAAATTAGATTATGGAAGATTAGACTAAAAGACAGAGGAGTCATATATCTAACTGAAAACAAAGAAAAAATGCTTAGCATGTTTGATGATGTAGAAGCTACAATTACAAAAAAACTTCGGAATCAGATTTCTTAACTATTCAGCAGACAAATCCCAATAGCTTGCATCATTTTGTTTTGCAGTAGGTTTTTGAAGATTCTTCCACTCTCTAAAGGAGCGAACATATAATTTTACATCTGACATTCCAGCTGACTTTAGTGCATAGTATGCTAGTCCAGATAAAGTGCCAACACTTCCACAGTATGTGATTATCTCAGAGTTTCCAGTAATACCTCTATTTTCCAACAATCTCTTCATTTCTTGTCTGGGTCGTAGAATTTTATCCTGTGTTGCAAGCATTCTATATGGGAGGCTAATTGCACCTGGAATGTGCTGCTCAAGAAAATTCAGTCTCTCTCTATTGTCAATTAGAATTACCCCATCATTTCCCTTGACTGAATCAAGATAGTCATGTGTTGCAAGAATATCATTGTGTAGTGTTATAGAGTGGTCTGCCTTTGCAACATCTGGTGTATTCTCATCAGTCTCTAGTCCAAGTTCATTCCATCTACTAAATGTAGTCTCTAGTAAAGAGACATTAGAGTGTCCCAGATATTCCATAGTCCATGCAACCCTAGATGCAAGTGCTCCAAATGTGTCATCATATATAACCACATCTGTATCATCAGCAATTCCATTAGAGTTTAGCAGTTTCAAGACGCTTTCAGGACCATCATCTGCAAGAAGTGATGCTAGTGGTAGATTTACAGCAGTAGAGATGTGGCCCTTTTTGTAGTCATCTTCACGCCTAACATCCAAAATCCGGACACTCTTATCTTTAATAGCAGAGCGTAGAGAATCCACATTTGTAGTATGATTTGTAGTACTGCTCAAGCAGCGCACTCGCCCTTTCCAGTCTTGGTATGATAGCTTCCATCATCCCCATAATCAGAGTAAAAGGAGGGATCATCTTCCTTTGTAGGAGGTATAGTTAATGGTTCTAGTATTTTCTTCAAATCAGAAACGGACTTTACCTGAGAGTCCTCATGATTTGTAATGATGCGGTGAATCCAACTCTTTAGGGTGTCTTCTGGTTTTTTGTTTTCTTTGAATGTCTTGATAATTTCCAAAATTACAGGTATTACACGCTTTGCAGGGACACGAAGACATGTTACTCCTAATGTAGTCTCACCATCAGAGCGGCCACCAAGTGACATTTGATAGTTTGGATACATGTCTTTTCCTACTCTAGCGCCGCCACCAAAGAATCCAATGGTAGCAATCCCATGCTGTCCACACGAGTTAGGGCAACCACTAATCTTGATAGATGAGTCTGCAAGATCCTCATCCTCATCTAGTCCAAGCTCAAGGAATTTTCGCTGAATCTCCTTTGCAAGTCTGTGCGAGTTTGTCAGGGCTAAATTACACGATGTAGTACCAGAGCATCCTATTGGTGAAGACATAGTAAGAGAGCCAGACTTTGCAAGCCCGACATTTAATAATTTAGAGTACAGACGCGGCAAGTCATCAGCATGTACAAAGCGCAATGCTATATTTTGGCTAAATCCAGTACGGGCATATCCCTCGTATGAAAACTCTTCAACCACACTAGCAAGAGAAGATAGTTGGGTTGCAGTGATATCACCTGCCTCAAGTGCTATAAAGACAGAATAATAATCAGATTGTTTTTGTTGTATGGCGTTTGTTTTTAGCCATCTAGCATATCCGTCTGCTACACCTTGCTGGACATCCTCAGATATTCTGACTGGCCTTTTTATCTCAGATGGTTCAAGGTCAACATCAAGCTTTGTAACTACTGACTGTGTTGCCCGCACTATTGCTCTTTCTTTTAGAACAAGATTTTGGAATTTTCCCCAGCCCATATCATTAACCAAATATCGCATTCTATTTCTAGCAAGATTTTTTCTATCACCTAGTCTATCAAATATTCTCACAACTGCAATGGATGTATGCAAGAGATCCTCTTGCGGAGTAAAGTCTTCTAACTGATGACCCACGTATGATTTGTTTCCAAGTCCACCTCCAAGAAATACCTTAAAGCCCCTCTGAATAACACCATCTATCTCAGTCGTCTGTGGTAAAAGACCAACATCGACCATTCTTACCATACCGTGTTTTTCACAGCACGTAAAGTTGAATTTGAATTTTCTTGGAAGATTCTGTGCCATTGGATTTCTCAAAAAGAATCTTGCAGTTGCAAGTGCATATGGAGTAGAGTCAAATTTTTCATCAGAGCATACACCGGACAACGGACTGCACATTACATTTCTTACTGAATTACCACATGCCTCCCTTGAGGTAAGACCCACTTCTGCCAATCCTCGAAACACCTCTGAGACATCCTCTAGTACCACCCAATGCAGTTGGATATTTTCACGTGTCGAGACATGTGCGCTTCCAATGGAGAACTGTTCGCTTAGCTGGGCAATTTTTTCTAGTTGTGCAGGATATACCTCTCCAGCAGGAAGTTTGATTCTTATCATTGCATAGTCGCCAGTCATTCTAGTACCATATGCACCGTGCTGAAGCCTGAACCTTCTAAAATGTGCATCATCGTATTTTCCTTGACGGAACAGCTTTACAGTGTGTGCAAAGTTGTCAGCCTCTTCCATTTTAGACCAATCATTTTTTGGCTTGGTGCGATTTGGACGAAGTTGTGCCGTGTCAGATACTGTCAATACATGAAATTTGCCTCAAATTTGAATATAAATTTATCATGCGTAAAGTTTAGGCTCTTTTT
>JAPOPJ010000056.1 GCA_026712925.1 Nitrososphaerota archaeon | reverse complement strand
TGTTACACCTCTTGCCACTTGTTGTACAAGGCAACTCTCAGTTTTATCTCTTGAACCATGTTCTC
The DNA here is from genome assembly GCA_026712925.1 of Nitrososphaerota archaeon. GTDB lineage: Archaea > Thermoproteota > Nitrososphaeria > Nitrososphaerales > Nitrosopumilaceae > JAPOPJ01. The sequence goes on along the minus strand of JAPOPJ010000056.1, from coordinate 11,724 downwards.
CCATTTACGAGAGTGCATGTGATCTCCAAACATCCTTTTGAACGCAGATATGATTATCTCAATTAGCCATCTTCTGTTGTACCGACCTTGCTCTTCCACAATCTGCGGTTTTCTTCTCGTTTTTCTTTGTCCATGTTGCCTATGTTGGTCTCTGGACTGCCTCCGAGTTGATCTCGTACCTTTTCTCCCCATGCATCACCAGTACCTTTGCCCTTTGTAGTGCATCTTGTTTGAATTGGAATGAGTGGTTCAATTCCCAGTTCTTTGCATAATTTCATATTTTCACGTGACGCGTACGCTCCGTCTGCAAGTAGATACGCTCCAGCAGAACTGGGTTGTTCTCCACACAATAATGAAAGTGGCGATATACCTTTTGCAAGCATGTTAGGAGGAGGTGAATTTACACGCGGCAGTGGACCATCTACTATACATGTGTCTCCACAGATTAGTTCCATGTGCACGTCTTGCATGTTCTCTACTTGTTCACATTCTATCTCTACACATTCTATTTCATCATATTCTACTTCTCCACACTTTATCGCTTCACATCTTGGTCTCACAACTGTTCCTAGTACATTCTTTAGCATAGTGGAATCACCTGTCTTATCATCAGTTATCATAACAGCAAGTATTTTTTGTGTATCTGCATCTGCCAGCAGATGTATCTTGACAAATCCACAACATATCTGTCACTTTGTTCGTATCCAATCGCCTCGATTGGCTTGTTTTATGCCAGTTGAATCTACCAGTATTGTGATAGATTTTTTCTGTCCGATACCTGCACAAAACCATTATGAGTTTTAACATCAAGTTGGCTTATCCTACACCACAACACAGTATAATCTGGTGTGTGTATTCTTCAAATGTTTTTGCAACAAATTCAGATAATTGGCTGTATTGAAATCCATATACTGTTCTCAGCATGGCTGCAAGCATGATCATTCCAGTTTCATACTTGAATGGTACACTTTTAGAATCACTGGCTTGTTTTAGTTCATTTTCCCAAGTTGATCATATGTTATAGTTATGTCCATTCCACATTGTACGTATTTTGCATTGTCACATACTGCCAACAAATATGCCATACACTCATGATCTAAAGCTTTTTCGGTTTGTCAAAATAGATCAACGAGTCATGTGTGTTTACCTGATGACTACGGAGGAATTATGGAACAGACTTCATTTCCAAGCATAATATTTTAAACATGTATGACTGCCTGAAAGAAAAATGAAACCTGCCGCATCTAATCCATTTTTTTCTGATCAGAAAGCGGCTCTGCCATGTGTAGTTTGAACCATTTTTCATACATTCTTTTGACAGCATCTACAAAATATTCGTTTAGCTTAACAGCTACCGATTTTGTTTTTCTACAAACAGTACAAACCGTTCAGGAATAAGACAGTCGTCAATTATGACAAGCTGATTACTGTCAGTAACATAAGTCTGCTGGACTTTTGTGATTGTTACGAGATATTGTGGGGCGGTGATATCATATTCCCTTTTTGCTGTGTCGGTTTTTGCGTGCTTTCACATTTGGTTTTGATGCCAAGTAAACCTCGGCCTTGCCTGCTGTCAAGACAAATCGGTCATTCTTCTTGACAGTATCTACATTCTCGGTCTTGGTAATCCCCCTGTTTCTTTTCTTTGCAATCTCAAAGGCAAGGCTTGTTATGAGTTTGGCCTGTGCCGAGTCCGGGTTCATCTTGTAAAGTATGGCATTTCCTACCCGTCTTGTCCTCTTTAGCACTCCATGCTCTTCTAATTTGTGTACTGCGTTAAGTGTTGTCTTGAAACCTACTCCAGATATGTTTGAGATGTCTGAGATCGAATAGTCAAATTCGCTCATTGCAACCATGTGTTCCAAAATTTTTGAGCTGGAGCATGGGAATATGCTTTTGAGCGGTCCGCTGGATTTTTCCTCAATTTGCAAACTTGGATTCATATTTCTAATGGAATTTGTTTCCTTTTAAAGATTTACCCACTAGTATGTAATAAATTACATAATATTATTATATCTTGGGGGTGAATCATAATGCGTGGGCACGATTCTGTCAGTATCGGTATTTTGAAAAAAATGTACCTGTATGGGTATATTGGTCACAGGCATACATCCGTTGATAATCTACAAAAAGGTTTTCCAAAGCACTGGCATAGAGACATTAAAAAAAGCATCAGAACCCTCCGCAAGTGTAATTTGATTATCATAAAACCAACAGGATATGGCACACATTGCTCACTTAATCCCAAGATGATTGATAAAGTAGAGAGAATAATAGGCGTATCTGGATAGAGATTAGTGTAGGAACAGTTATGGTATTTTGGAGAGAAATTGCCAGATGTGGAATAGATGAAAATTTCAACCTACCATAGCTGGCTGAAAAGAAGCATTACAATTACTTGGCGCTATGGAAAGACTAGAATAGCAACAAGATCTATTCAGCAGACATATTAGGATTTTAAATACTTCATTTTTCAAAACTGATGTTTGAAATCAGGTACGAAAAATCCATTAATGACGCGAGACGTTTATTTTCATCTAATATTAATGGTAAAATGAAATTTGTTGTATAACCTTGCCTATGTTGTCTTTACAGAGATATTTTTTGTGCCTGAAAATAGAATTACGCAACAAACTCGTAAATGAGGAAAGTTATATGAAGCAAACAAACTAAAGCATTGTGGATGTGGAACTGTATTGAGAAATGAAACTTTGTTAGAGATTAAATTTTCTTTATTAGAAATGAAAAAGACCAAAAAAATTAATTTTGGCATACTGACTAATCTATCAAACTTGGGAGATCTTTTAAAGAACATTAAATCAAAATGGCTAAAGATTAAAAACTATGATTGGTTTTATTTCTATCAATACGTGGTAACCTTGGAGTTCACACTTGAGCAGATGGAGTATAGATTTAAAAATTCACAAAGTCAAATGATATCTAAATTGTCAATGATTCCCTAAGTATTCTTCCTGCAATGGATAATGTCTTGAAGATTATCCAGTTGTATGAAATCAATGAAGAATTAATCGATGATATACTAGACAGAACCAGCATCCTAGAAGATTACGCAGTTGATACGAACTTAAATGAGCCACTAGATATCACCATGAAATACATAGACATAGATGTCATGAAGCGTTTGTTAAAGGAACTAAAGATGCCTGAATACGAAAATAGTCTAGATTCAAGCAAATACCTGTAAAAGACTTGAAAATCATGTTGTTTGATTATGTTCAAAACACAAACCATAAAATCGATGATACTCCCTCAGATTTGTAACATGTGATAAAATCCCAGCACACTCACCAAGTCCAAGATGAACACATGTTTGCACATACTAGAACCCGTTCTGCTGACATAAAAAACCAGACTTACCATAATATTATCATCTAAAAACAATACCAAGAGATCAAACTAGTACAGGTGCCAAATTTGAAGAAAACTTTGAGATGCGAAATTTACATATACCAGTTATTTCAAGTGCCCACATGAATCTTTCAAGACATGCAGGAAAAAAGCCAGCATGTATCAAGATTGGCAGGTAATCAAAATGTCAAGTGATACCCCAAAGATAGTCTTTGCCATGCTAAAAATGCCAGACGGTAAAGAGTATCAAATCCCCCTGCCAGAAAAGACCTTTAAATCTGGAAGGGAAGGATTTTACAGCCAAATTCCTCCAATGGCCTATGAAGGGCATGTGTATGGCGGCCAGATTCAAATCTGGAAAAAGACTGAAAAGTAAATATTTCAACCCAATAAGATTACACCAAACATCACTCTACATTTTTCTAATGCATACCTTTCACATACATATCGCATACATATCAGCATGCATGACTGTTCTGTACATCACACCAAGTAACAATACCTCAAATTCTAGTCATAGTATGAGACCTCAAAAGATACATGCTAGAGTTTCAGAATAGCAATCAAAGCAGACATCAACAAAATATCAGTGTATCAACAGCATATCAACAGAGTATCGGGATGAGTATGAATGAGGGATCAAATCATTCGAAAAAACATGCAAAAATCGGTACTAAAACAAGGGGTCCAGATCAGTTTGTTGTAATAGGTATACTTTTCATCAGATAGTCATCAGGTAGAGCAGTTACAAACACTACACCGTCACGAAAAACATCCACACAAAATCCTGGTTGCACAATCTTTGTTGCATGCTCAAATTTGTCACAATCCCTACTTGGAATGGTAAAATCAATATCAATTGTGGATGATTTTGCATTTACAAGTGTCATTGCAGTACCACCCACTGCAACTATGACAATTTTGCGAGAAAGTTCCCTGTCTATCTGCCCGAGAAAATCAAGCAGTTTTGTATTATCAAATGACATTGTACAACCTCAATTTTTCTTTGATGTTCTTGGAATCTGCCTTTATTTCTTTTGTCCCCATGGCTTCTAGTAGTGTTATTGCTTCATTTACTGGATTCATTCCATGTATAACTAAATTTCTTAATATACGCAGTATGCCAAGCACCTTACCATCAAACCCATATTTTTGTGCAAGAAACAATAATAAATCATAGCTTATTTTTGGATTTTTTGCAATTATTATCGGTATGGCATCAGTCCTTCTTGCATCATCATGGAACATTATTGATGATATCACATACTCTATGCAAAACAGATTTCCGCGTCTGACTTTGGAACCTATATCACCATATCCAAATCTTGTAAGATTAAACACGATATCACTTTCTAATATTTTGGCAGGGCTTGTTTCGTGTGAAATTGCAGATATTTTGCTTCCTTTCTCTGTTATCTTTTTTACGTTTAACCAAAAATCTTGTGGGTTCAATATTGCAATTTTGTCGTGTAGCATCTCTCTGACTGGATTGTGCTCGTTTGATTTGAGCAGATCATGAAATGCTCCATTTTCTAGCACAAGATAATCTACTCGTGTGTTGGAGAATTGTTGTAATGTTTTTGTTATTGCATTAATTTGGATCTTTGTTTCTTTGAGTGCTTTTTTGTCGTCAGATTTTTTCAGATGAATCAAAATCTCTACTTTGTTTAGCTTTGTATTTTTTACTGGATACATTAGCACTACGTGAGATATTAGAGGAATGTTGTGCAGATGTGTATCAATTTCTAACATGAGCATCTGTACCTCTTGTTTTCCTTTCAGAAAATCATGTTTGCGTTTGAGCTCCATTTCTGCAAGCATGCCAATTACCAAATAATTATCAAAGTTGTTCGACACAAGAGATGACCTGCCAGTATTTGTTAGTGTCAGAATTTCTTCTCTGTATAGTTCTTTGATCTTTTTATGCGTGTTGGCATAATAGGTCCCACCATGTATTTTATTAATATTTTTTGTAATCTCATTGATGGACATGGGGATTCCTAGTCTTTGTGATAGTATGTCCAATATTCTGTATGTTGCTTCATCCATCGTATGAATTATTATAATTTACTATAACATTATAGTTTTTGGCTATAATGGTCTTCATTACTGTGCATCACGGCCACCTGTGGCAAGGTAGAGATATTTCCACGCATGGCAGTTGAGAATATTATCAAGAATCCCAAATGTGGCATATTTGAGATACTAAACACGACAGAAAAATAGAAAGCAGAATCAATCACCATAATACCAAAGACTTGCTAGAAATGTATGTTTGGCGACCAGAGTACATACGTTTCAGCCTTGATAACAGTTCGAGTTTCTGAATTTATATCTAGATTGGATATATGATGATGGTTTTGGTATCACACACATGACTTTAGAAAATAGGTAATTCTTCACACCCATACTCCTGTAAATGCAAAAGCAGTATGCATTCTTCCCCAATCATATGCAAACTATCATGAGATGTGAATAGATACCTTGGAAGAAAAAGGTGAGTAAACACACCTAACAAAGAAAACTTGCCAACATTTGGATATGGTTGAGGGATGTTATCGCCAAGCAAGCCTATGATGTTCGTTGCGTATATTGATATGCCAGATGTTAATCTGCTATTTTAGTTCAGATTATGAAAAATGACCCCCACCATCATGATTGGTGGATCAGTTTGGCATGTACAGTCCCAAGGACTGATAAATGAGCTTCAAATTAAATACAACATGCAATAAACCCAACTGTGAAGGTCGGGGTAGTAGTTTTTCCTGGTAGCAACTGCGATCGGGACATGTTCCATGTACTATCTGATGTGTTTCACTTTGATGCAAGTTATCTCTGGCATGAAAAACCACTCCCGGCAGATATTGATGCCATAGTACTTCCAGGCGGATTCTCATATGGTGATAGACTGCGTGCAGGTGTGATTGCCGCCCACAGCCCCATAATTAACGAGATAAAAAAGAGAGCAGAGAAAAGCACGCCCATACTAGGAGTATGTAATGGATTTCAAATACTAGTAGAAGCAGGCCTACTACCAGGAGTTTTACTCAAAAACAACTCGATGAATTTTATGTGTAAATGGGCAAGCATTCAAGTATGCAATAATGAGACAGCATTTACAAACAAGTTAGAAATTAATCAAAATATACCCATCCCCATTGCAAACAGTGAGGGCAGATATTACATTGATACGCCAGGCCTAGAAGATATAACAAAAAACAACCAGATTGTCTTTAGATATATGGATGTGAATAATGGTTCAGCATCAGAGATTGCCGGCGTGTGCAATAAAGATGGTAATATAGTCGGCATGATGCCACATCCTGAACGCGCAGCAGAAGCAGAGATAAACCCTACTGACTCTGCTCCCTCCTCGCTAATATTTGAGTCACTTTTAAACACGGCAGGTATATCAAAATGAGCCTAGAACATCAAGAAATCCAAAACCTTACATCTAAAATTGGTCGCACTCCCACACATACTGAAATTCAAATTGTATCAGCAGAATGGTCTGAGCACTGCTCATACAAGTCATCTAAAAAGCACCTCAAGATATTACCCATGGATGGGCCGCGTGTCATAAATGAAAAAGGGTATGACTCTGGGGTTTTAGATGTTGGCGATGGTTATATCATTACAGCTCACATTGAAAGTCACAACCATCCGTCTGCTGTAGAGCCGTACGGCGGGGCGGCAACTGGTGTAGGAGGGGTAATACGGGACATACTTTCAGCAGGCACGCGCCCCATAGCAATTCTCAATGGCCTGCGCTTTGGCGATATAAAAAAAGATGCCAATGCAAGATGGCTTTTTAAAAATGCAGTAACAGGAATAGCAGACTATGGTAATTGTCTTGGCATACCAACTATAGGAGGCGAGGTAGAGTTTGACTCTTCATACTCAAAGTATGCACTAGTCGATGTAGCAGCAATTGGATTTGGCAAAAAAGAAAACATGATAAATAATCATGCAGATATAGGGGATGTTGTAGTTTTGTTAGGAGGACATACAGGTCGTGATGGTATAGGGGGTTCACAGTTTGCATCAGATTCCTTAGAGTCTGAGAATCGCTCAGCAGTACAAATCCCGGATCCATTCATTGAAAAAATGATAATAGAAGCAGTCCTTGAGGCAAGAAATCAAGGATTAATTCACGCAATGAAGGACCTTGGTGGCGGAGGACTATCGTGTGCCATATCAGAAACGGCAGATGCACTATCTGTAGGAATACATGTTGATGTAGATATGGTTCACACTAGAGAAAACCTAACACATGATGAGATAATGACATCTGAATCCCAAGAAAGAATGCTCATAATAACTGACAAATCCAAACTAGAAAAACTAGAAACCATTTGCTCAAAGTTCCGTATTACATCATCAGTTATTGGTCACATAACAAAGGGGGATGTAATCCACATAACCCATGGTGATATGACATGTGCAAATTTACCTGCAAGTGTGGTTGCAAATGCCGAACTACTTGACAGAAAATCTCAAAAACCACAATACCTTGAAAAAATTCAAAAAAACCCAAAACTAAACCATATAACAAATCATACTGAAACATTTTTTGAATTATTAACTGCTCCAAATATTGCAAGCAAAGCATGGGTGTATAGACAATACGACCACGAAGTAGGAATTAGAACTGTGATAAAACCAGGCATGGATGCATCTGTTCTAAGATTGGATAATGGAAAATTCCTCTCCATAAAGATTGATGGAAATCCAAAACACTGCTATATCAACCCCAGAGAGGGAGCAATAGGTTGCTTTGAGGAAGCATGTAGAAACGTTGCATGTACTGGCGGAACACCAATTGGCATGCTTGATCACATGCAGTTTGGAAGTCCAAAGGACCCAGAGATATTCTGGACGTTTTTAGAATCCCTAAAAGGCATATCAGAGTATGCTAGATATTTTAAGATACCATGTGTTGGGGGTAAGGTAAGCCTATACAATGAAACCCCAGATGGTCCAATAAAGCCCACACCCATAATAGGTGTAATAGGACTCTCAGGGAAAAGACCACCTACAAACACCATATCATCAGGGGATTACATCATAATTGTAGGAAAGACACAAGAGGAAATGGGTGGTTCAGAGTATATGGAATATATCCATGGTGTAATAGGTGGAATATGCCCTGCGGTAAACTTTGCAGAGTCTAAAAAGAATATGGCCGCTGTAATTGAGGCAGTGAATTATAACGTGACATCATTTGCACATGACTGCTCCAAAGGAGGCATAGCAGTTGCAATATCAGAGATGTCCATATCATCTGGTATTGGGTGCGATGTTATAATAGATGATATACCAAAATGTGACATGACCGCAGAAAATATAATTTATTCAGAAAGTCATTCTAGGTATATACTAGCAGTAAATCCAGAGAAATTAAATGCCCTGCAAGATATTTTGAAAAGATATAATGTAACATACGGTATGATAGGAAGATTCACAGGAGATATGATAGTATTTTCCAAAAATAAAGATACCATAATTAAAACAAAGCTAGATGTGCTAAAAAAGGCATGGGAAGAATCACTTGAGGAAATGATACGTAATGGTTAAAGAGAATTGTGGTGTAGTTGGCATATTTAGCCTAGGGGATACAAATGTAGTTCCAATGGCAATTGATGCACTACGGGCCTTACAGCATAGAGGCCAAGAAGCATGGGGAATAGCAGTTCCAGGAAAATCACCACTCAAAAAGCTTGGCCTTGTATCTGCATCTTCCTCAGAATTTAAAAAGATTGCAACTGAATACTCTTCACACTCTGTAATAGGACATGTAAGATATTCTACAATGGGAAGAAGTACTATCCAAAATGCCCAACCACTCAAAGTAAGAGATTTGTGCATAGCACATAATGGAACCATTGCAAATGCACAAGAGCTCTCAAATTTAGTTGGCGGTTGCTCATTTACACCGCAAAGCTCTAGTGATACGCTAGTTGCGGCGCAACGTTTGGTATCATTGATATCTGAAAAGGGCAACATGGGAAAGGCACTATCAGTACTTAAAAACGAGATGGCCGGCTCTTACTGTTTTACATTTATCTCGGATGATGATTCAGTATATGCTGCCCGTGATCCCATGGGGTTTCGTCCTATGGTATTAGGGTATAAAGAATCAGATCAAATCTATATGGTAGCATCTGAATCCTCTGCACTATCTGCTGTTGGTGCCAAATTACAACGTGATGTAAACCCTGGAGAATTAATTAGATTTAGCCGTGATGGACTACATACAGAAATGTTCTCAGATAATGCAAAGCGTGCACACTGTTCATTTGAATTTACATACTTTGCACACCCTTCAAGTAAAATGGAGGGTACAAACATCTATCTTGCAAGAAAACAAATAGGGAGATATCTTGCAAAAAAATTCCCCATTAAAGATGCAGATTTAGTAGTACCAGTGCCAGATTCTGCAAGGCCAGCAGCATTAGGGTATGCGCAAGAACTTGGAATATCATTTGATGAAGGATTATTAAAAGATAGGTACAGCAAAAAAGGACCATTACGGAGCTTTATAGAGCCACACCAATCAGACAGAGTAGAGATAAACAGATGGATAATCCCGATAAGTGAAATTATTGAGGGGAAACATGTTGTAGTATTAGATGATAGTTTGGTTCGCGGCACTAGTTCAAAGGCAATAATTAAAGCACTACGTAGAGCAGGTGCAAAAAAGATTAGCATGGTGGTGACATACCCGCAAATTAATTATCCATGCTATGCTGGAATTGACTTTCCATCACAGCAAGAGCTTGCCACATATTCAGAAGGTAAGGCAAAAAGTACAGCAGAGATAACTGAAATGGTCCGGCGAGACATTGGTGCGGACTTTTTAGGGTATAATGATGCTGAAAATCTTGCAGATGCTGTAGGCATTCCAAGGGATTCGATGTGCTTTACATGTTCAACTGGGAATTATGATTCCCTTGGGATAACTCCAGAGTTTAAAAAAGAAGAGACTCTAAGGAAATAATATTTTGTGATATGATATAAAGTGGTATGTGCATATCCACAAAGTTACAGATTCGGATCTGACACAAGTACATCCTCATTACAAGCTTAAATGAATATGACTCAAATTCAGCACTAGAATTAATTTGAGCCCTTGATCTAGCTATTCCCATCTCAGATAAGGCATTTTGGATTCTTTACCATCTTCAAAATTGGTTTTGGTGCGCAGTAAATAATCATCTTTGCCGCGATTTGTTATGAATATGGTAAACACTTTGACATCTTTTGCCCATCTAAACAGAGTCTGGGAAATAACCTGAAAATCATGTCACAATTTACTGACTTGGTAAAGGTTTTCTAAAGTGTGTTATTCATTATATCACACACTATACAGCAAAACACCTCCAAAACATAAGATTTTATGTATGCACTCGTATTCAATCATATAAAGACATGATATTCTACCCCCCCCCCAATACTTGGCTAATAGGACTCGTATCACTGTTAGCTATATCGACACTAGGCATATTTGAAGAGTCTTTTGCACAAGAACTGGTCATAATCCCAAGAGGTGAGGTTGAAGATACTAATTCCCTTGTACTTGATGCCGCAAGACAGGTATCCGTACTTAGTGTAAATGACAAATATTATGCCGTAGTGACGGCAATTGCCGATGACGGTGTCCAAATTATTGATGTGACAGACCCGGAAAACCCAGTCACTAAAGGAAGTATCATTACTAACAATACTCTTAGACTTGCTGCCGCAACTGCCGTATCCACATATACCATAGAGGATAAACACTATGCTATCGTTTCTGGAAATGCAGATAATGGTATTCAGATATTAGAGATCACAGATCAGGGCACTATAACTGCAAAAGGGACTTTGAACACTATACAAACCCAAGTCTCGTCAGCAATAATTGACATGGCAAAATACTCTATAAGGGACAAATACTATGCAGCTGTGGCATCTGTGTCATCTTCAATACATATTAGTTTTCAGATATTTGACGTTACAGACCCGGACAACATCATACCAAAAGATGCTTCAAACAGACCCAATATTTTAAATCCGTATGGAATAGACATATACTCTATAGGGAATAGTCACTATGCTGTAGTAGTCGGAAATGAAAGAAATGGTATTCACATACGAGAAGTCACAAACCCAGATAAAATAATACGCAAACAAACCATCTACTTTAACGGTCCAAATGGTGATGGTGTTGGAGGTGTAGCAAGTCTAGAGAGTGCAACTGGTGTGGATGTTTATTCAACAGGAGGAAGATATTATGCAGTAGTGACAAGTGAACTTGGCAAAGTCCAAATCATGGATGTGTCAAATCCAAACAGAATGATTCCAAAGGGATTG
>JAPOPJ010000035.1 GCA_026712925.1 Nitrososphaerota archaeon | reverse complement strand
TTTGACGGGGAACCCGCACCATCAGACTCTACGGGTTCCATGTACATACAGCATGCAGATCACTATCTAGCATTCATACAAGTAAGTGACGGCCAAAAGTAGACCCTGTACAACTTGTAACATAACACGACAAATAATTCCTGATACTGACAATGCGTATGATAGAATCATTTTGAAAAATCGATTATACGTGAAGTCTAATTCTAAAGGTGTTCTCTTGTAAAATTCTTTATTTTTCCATTCGTCTCCATCATTATTTCAGTTAATTCCGATGAAAAAGAAATCTTTTATCAAACATCATTCCATAATAATTTCATTTCTTAAATATAATAAATTAACTTGAGTGAAATCGCTTTCTTTTCTTTAGAGCCATGTGCGTGATAATTTCTTGTATTTGATATTTATCACAAATTCTGATTCTTCTAATTATATCCATATCGTGATGATACATTCCTAGTGGCCACATCCTGCAATGTATGGCTGTAAAGATATTGCCATCATATATCAGATGCCTGCGACCATCCATCCCTTTTCAGGTCGTCTTTGAGCTTCCGGACTGCGTCTTCTATCATGCTGGGAATCTTTTTCTCTAGTTCTGATTTTTCTTCTTTGAGCTTTTTGATTTCGTGACGATTTCTCTCGGCATCAGATATTGTCAAAAATGGAATGCCTTTTGATACTCTGAGAACCTCTCAATGTCCTCCTCCACATACCGCTCATAGCTTGACTCAAGACCCGTCTTATGTCCCATCATATCCTCCTTGTCTGCAAAATTTACCCTTGCACGGCGCAGCATTGTATTGAAGTACTTTCTGAATCCGTGGTCTAGCTGCACCTCATATCTTTTCTTGCCAGGCATCATGTTATCTCTCAGGCCTATACAGTCGACAATTTTTTTCACTCTTCTAGATATGCCCACATGTTGTAGCCTTACAGGAAATGGTGATCTCTCCCGCACCAGTAGTGGATCCGACGTGGAAGGCTCCTTCATGAATTTATTTCTCCAATATTCCCTATACAGATCCAAAAGATTGCAAAACTCTGGTGTAACATAAGTCCAGTACTCTTCGCTGTCCCCGCGATACACCCGCAGAGCTCCGCCCTTGTATGTCCCATCATCATTTCTGAAAAATTTGACATCATCCCAAGTAAAATAGTCCCATGCCTCCAGCCTAAAGCCGCCTGAGGAAAACCCCACTATAATCACCTTATCTATTATATCATGACAGTGAACCAGCATGTTTTGTATCTCTTCTCTGGTGTATGCCCTATCTTCGCTCTTTGTCTCCTTTGGCAGATTTCGGTCAATAAGATACCATGAAAACTCTATCTCATTTGAGCGAAGCAGAGACTTTATCGGCTTTAGCCTGCTTCTTGCAGTGTTTGGGTTAAGTGAACCTTCTCTGATCTGCTTTCGTACATACTGGACGTATCTTTTGATCTTTTCTTTTCCCTTGGCAGGATTTTTCTTTATCAATTCTACAAAATCATTTACCAATACGGCAAGCTCGTCATCAGGCAATAACATTCTCTTTTGTTGAGAGAGATCCCACCTGTATCTTGGATTGAGAAACATCTCAAGCTGCCCCCTGTATTTCATCTGGGTCACATTATCTCTTATACCGCTTAGAAAGTTCTCAAACGGTGTAAAATCTTCTAGGTCCTCCACGTTATAGTCATAATAACTCATATTTGATATAAAACATCGGACTAGATAAAGTCATAAAATGTAGCGGGTCTAAAGGGATTCGAACCCTTGACAGCAGGATTAAGAGTCCTGTGCGCTACCTGGCTGCGCCATAGACCCGCAAAATACATGACAAGCAGTGTTGTTATTAATCTTAAGATTTCAAAAATTATGCCTTGGCCTCAATCTCGTTGTATTTTTCCAAGATTGCAGTAAGTACAGTAGATACAGGCACGTCATTCATCTTTTTCTTTTCATCAAGAAGTTTTCTGTATGCATCAAGTGTGATATATACTGGAATTGAGCCATTACCTTCTAGCAAGCCCCTTACATTATACAGTGCAGTCTCCATTCCGCGCTCTGCTGATTTTGCAAACTTTGCCTTGTCCAGGATTGCACCTAACGGACCAAATGGCATCTCATAATCTACTGTCATGGTGACGCGCGTCATGTTCTCGCCTATTGATTCAAACTCGTTGATTATCTGCCAGTGTTTAAATGGGCCGTCAATTTGTTTTGCAGATATCTTTTCGTTGCGAGTAAACTCGGTGGTCTCACAGTCCCACTCTAGGCGTTTTCCATTAAAGTCTCCAATTACCCTAAATGTAGTGCCAACCCCCATGCCTTCCTTTATATCCATAGGAACTACTGCCATGCCTACAGCATCATTTTTAATCTGATCAGATACATGCTCTGGTCTTGCAAAATACGTAAAGACATTTTCCACAGGTGTCTTGATGTCAATTGATTTGCTAACTAAAGTCAACGATTCTGTGTTTTGCCAGTTAGGATTTAAAGGTTTTGAAGATTTTTCATCAAATTGCTTAACACTATATTCAGCAACATACATCATAGATTTGAAGATGGGCAAAATACAATCATCAGTTATGGTGTTCTTCCTACTACTAATTTTACTTCCTGCCGCGCATGAAGCATACCCGCACTCTATGTTCAACTCGGCAGAAAAGTTCCACGGTGGGTATAGAGTTCAGGTAGCCACAGCTCCGGAATTTCCACAAATTGACGAGCCATCCCAATTCCTGATAAGAGTAACTGATGGTGATTTTGAGGAAGTTGACAGATTCACCATGGGGATTAGATTCTTTTATAATGACCAGCAGATTGATGCCATCCCGCCAAAATCGCACAGTGGTGCACACTGGGACTTTGACTATATCTGGAAGAATCCAGGGAATCACATAGTAGAGATAATCCTGTATGATATGGAAAATAGTACAAGCCCGCTTACATACAAATTCAACATGGGTACACAAAGCCCGTTTGGCTACATCTTTGTAATAGCCATTACAGTTGGCGCACTATGCTTTGCAGGTGTAATGGGATATATTTACATCCCCAAGCTCAGAAAGTCTAAGCACTAGTTCGCATGCCAGCCTTTGCGACCCTGAATGCAAACAAAGTCGTCAATAGTACCATTGAAAATAATAGTATTCCAATTCCCAGATGTATGGCCACCAAAACAGCATGCAGTTTCAAATCGATGACAAGTGCACCAAGTGTTATTTGTGTAACTACAAATACAGTTGCAAGCGAGCTTGTAATTTTAATCTTGGAATCAGAGTGTTTGTTTAGCAAGCTTGCAACCATTGTAGCAATCACAAGCCCACCTGTAGTAGCTGCAATTAGTCGGTGAATCCACTCTATTAGATATTCCTCAGACGGCATTATCCCATCTGGACAAAGTGGCCACTCTGGGCATGTTAGTCCCAGACCTGCTGCAGAGATATACCCTCCTATGAACATCAGGGCATACAAAATAATCATCGTTGCAAGTGCAAGATACTGGATTGCCAAGATTACTCTACGATAAAGCTGCCCTGCATTCCCTGCACGGCGTGTCCTGGAACAGTGCAGATGTAATAGTAAGAGCCTGGCGCACCGGCCGTAAATGTAGTAGTACCGCCCTCGCCGGGCTTTAATGGATTTGTTGCAGCCGCGATATCAGAGTCCCACAGTACATTGTTAAAGTCATCAGGATCAGGTGTGACACCAAACGAATGAAATGATCTTCCCAAGTTGGTTGCAGATATTGTAACCTCATCTCCAGAGTTCACCCGAATCTCAGGGTTGCTACCCTCTTCACCAGGAAGCGCATTAAATGCAAGTGTCAAAAAGTCATCAGACTCTACAAAGTCCAGCACAAACTCGTGTGATACGCCAGTGGGTGGCTTTGCCACGGCAGGTGGAGCTGCGGCTTCTGCTGGTCCGACTATAATTTGGCCAGACAATCCCTGTTGCCTGTGTCCCGGAATTGAGCAAATGTAATAGTATGTGCCTTCTTCTAGTAATTGATACTCTACAACTCCAGACTCGTCCTTGTGCAATAAGCTGTTCTGTGTATCTAAATGAGTATCATGAATAACTCCCCGAAAGCCTTCTGATTCCTGCGTAATACCAAATGCGTGGAATGTATTCCCGTCATTTCTTATGTTGAGTACCAACGTGTCACCTACATTTGCAGTAATTGTAGGATTGCTACCTTCTTCTCCAGGAAGCGCGTTGAATCCTAGTTCTAGTAAATCTGAGGATTCCACAAATACAAGGTCAGTCGAGATTGTCTTTCCACTCAACGATACACCAGTATCAGTACCAGGATCAACGGTATTAATCTCTGCTAGCATTGCCACTACAGGTGCTGGCTCTGATATCCAATAGTCCCACATGGCAAAAAATATCGCACCTCCGGCAATACAAATTCCAAGCATTATTACCATCATTTTTGCAGTTCTTGCAGGTGTAGTCCGATAGTATGTCGCTTCTTGACTCAACTCATCATCTCCTAGTGGTGTGGGTTCCTTGCCTCAAATGGATAATAGTATTTGCCGCCCAGACCAAACGGATCGTCTGTATCTGTCGGAGTTCCCTTTGCAGAGCTGTGAATCATGTTTGCCAAGAATACTGCCATGCTGACACCAATTATCATAGCACCAACTGATGCTATCTGATTCATTGCAATCCATTCTGGAATTGGCGGGTAGTCAAATATTCTTCTTGGCATGCCATACAATCCCAACACATGCTGGGTAAAGAATACCAAGACAGTACCTACAAACGAGAGTATAAAGTGGATTTTTCCCATGGCCTCATTGTACATGCGTCCAGTTACATACGGGAACATGTAGTAAAGATAGCCAATAGAGCCAAACGCAATAGTACCCATTACAAACAAGTGGAAGTGACCCACAACCCAGTAGGTGTCGTGTGTTGAAAAGTCCAGTGGCATCGCACTATTTACAACCCCACCTGCACCAGCAGAGAAGAATAGTGCAATTCCACCAACTGCCCACATCATCGGAGTGGAGAATCTTATTCTGCCATTCCACATGGTGGCAAGAAAGTTAAAGACGTGCATTGCAGATGCCGGGACAGCAGCTAGAGTCCCTACCATGAATACTGTCTTTTCTGTAAATGACATTCCAGTCGCATACATGTGATGCGCCCATGATGAAAAGCCCACTATTGAGAGTAGTACAAATGCAAAGACACCAGAGCCGTAGCTAAATATCGGCTTTCGTGAGAATCTAGGAATAATCTCATACATCATTCCTATTGCAGGAATTACAAGTACGTACACCTCTGGGTGGAATGTAAACCAGAATAGATGTGCATATGCAATTGGATCACCGCCCAATGCGGGATTGAAGAATCCACTGACTCCCAACCTGTCAGTGAGTAGCATCAAGAGTGCAGCTGCAAATGTAGGAATTGCAACCAGTATGATAAGTGACGAGGAGAGAAATGACCATGCCAGTAATGGAACTTGGCCAATTGACATGTCAGGATGCTTACACTTTAAGATGGTTACAATAAAGTTGATTGCACCTAATACGGATGATATTCCGAGTATCTTTAATCCAAATATCCACATGTCAGCAGCAGGACCGGGTGCACTAATGATAGAGTATGGCGGGGTAGCATACCAAGTAAAGTCAGCAAAGCCTAGCCAAATGAGTGCGCCAGCAGGCGGAATCATCCAAAATGCTATGGCATTAAGTTTTGGGTACGCCATATCCTTGTACCGGACCATAATTGGAACAAAATAGTTTCCAACCGCAGATGCAAACGGAATGATAAACAAAAAGATAAGCGTAGTACCATGGACGGTAAACATTCTGTTAAAGGTCATCGCATCAGCTATTATCTGAGCTCCAGGCAGGAATAGCTCTGCCCTGATTGCAAGTGCTAGTGTACCCCCAAGGAACAAAAATGCAAGTGATGATATCAGGTATAGTAAACCCACATCAGTATGATGTGTGGAAAACATTATCTGCCAGATGGGGCGCGGCTTTTGCAGTTCTAGTACCATGAGCTAAACTCTCCTCTTGAAATGATGTGTGGTTGTGATAAAAGCGTTATCAAGATAGTGGATCCTCCACAATTAGTTTTCCGCGCATGTTATAGTGAATCAATCCACAGTACTCTCTGCACTGGATGTCGTGCTCTCCGGCCTTGTCAGGTGCAAACCACACTGTATTGACTCTGCCTGGAACAGCATCCATCAAAACAACATAGTCGTGTATGTTAAACGAGTGGATCACATCAGTTGATTCTATCTCAAACTTGTATGCCTTTCCGGCCTCTACATGTAGCTCACCAATCTCTGTAGTGCCATCCTCATGCTCAAAGGACCAGAACCACTGCTGTCCAACTACCTTTATGACTTTGGCATCTGCCGGGACATGCTCTACAATTCTTTCTACCTCCCAAGCCTCTGCCCCAACCCAAGTCATCAGTGCAATAACTACGCCAATGTAAATCCATTCAGGCCAGTTGGAGTGATGTCCCATCTCCTACCACACACCTTCCTTTTCATATGGGGTGGGTTTTGCCTTGGGGTTTGACTCTCTGAATCTTAGAATCAGCCAAATTATGGTACCTGAAACTACGGCTCCGACTGTAAAGGCTACAGTCATCATCCTAAAGAACAGATTCCAGATAAGCACCCTACGATCTACATACTCGCCTGGCTCATCGCCTGCCGCAAAAGCATACTCTGCAACAGGAACAATTACCACAACAGCCAACAATAAGAACAGTCCAAGCATGCCTTTCATAGGTGTTGTCTGTCGTGGCCTTTAATTTCTATTTAAGGGTTTTCAAGACTAGATCACATTTGTATTATATGAAAATTAGGTCCGCCTAAGTTAATCCGAAAATATAGAATTATTTTATTCTGTAGTGATGTTTGATAGCTCAAAAGTAGTTCGCATTAGGGTTATCCATGTGTGTCTGTACGTATGATATCCCAAAAGTAGTTCGTATTAGGACTTGCACATATCTACCATTATCTCTTCCTCACTTGCACCATTTGAAGCCTACCAATCGCTACCAAAACGGGACGGATGCATCACATTAAGTCCTGACAGCAAAAACTTGTCTTGGGATCTCTTAAAGACGTTGATGGATGCATTTGCAATGACTAGTTCGTAGAGATTTTCAGGGCTTAGTGATACAACAGTTGAGAGCATGGCCTTGATTGGGTCCATGTGGGTCACAAGCACTACATTTTGGTCTAGATGATGTTCTATGACATGATTCACCATATCTAGCACACGTTTTTTGACATCAGAAAAGGTCTCAATGCCGTTGTGTGCCACCTCTAGCTCGCTACTATAAAACTTCATAAAGACATTTCCGTGGTTGGTAAACACCTCATCATATGGCATTCCGGTAAACTTGCCCATGTCAAGCTCGATGAGCCGTTCATCAGGTATTACATCAAGTGAGTTGTGACGCGCTACAATCTCTGCCGTATCATGTGCCCTTTGAATAGGGCTAGAGTAAACAGCCGATATGTTCATCTCTGAGAGGAACTGAGCCGCCTTGTCTGCCTGTTCTATTCCCGTGTCAGTAAGCGGAACACCAGGCGTACGGCCTGCCAGCACTCTATCAGTATTGTTTTTGGCCTGACCGTGCCTTAGAAAAATAATTAAGCCCAACTAGGTGAGATCTCAAATAGAGATAATAATAACATTGTCAGGATATGAGCATGAGAATTGGCATTATTGGTGGTACAGGTGGAATGGGAAAGGGCTTTGCCTTGAGATGGTGCAAGAACCACAACATAATGATAGGCTCTAGAGATTCAGGCAGGGCATCTACTGCTGCAGAAGAGTATGCCAAAATGGCAAAAGAATCATTTGGTGAAATTAACGGGACTATAACAGGAGGAGATAATGCCTCTGTTGCAGCAGAATGCGATGTGTTGATTTTATCCATCCCGTATGAGAATATTGATGCTGTGTGCTCTGAGGTATGCCCACATACAAAAGACGAATGCATAGTAATCTCTCCAATAGTCCCAATGACCAAGACCGATGTTGGATTTGAGTTCATACCAATAAAGGAAGACAAACCATTCTCGTATGAGATGGTTTCAAAGCATGTCAAGAACAAATCAAGGCTGGTTTCGGCATTTCATGTGATTTCAGAAAAAAAACTCGTCAACCCTACATTAGAGTTGGACTATGACATCTTTGTCTGCGGGGATGATGATGATGCAGTACAAATAGTCAATGGATTAATTAACGAGATACACGGTCTGAGGCCCATTTATCTTGGACCAGGCAAGCTATCATATCTTGCCGAGATATCTACACCCCTTCTCCTCAATGCAATGATCAGAAACAGGATTAAAAATCCAGGGATAAAGATTATCTAAACTGCCATGTCATGAGCCACGAATATTATAGACGCGGCAGGAACTGGCATACAGCCATAGGCACGCTTTTCATAGTTATGGCAGGAATTGTGCTTGCAAGACAATTTGCACTGTGGGGTCCAGAGTTTGTACTCGAGTTTTTACTCAACGCCGAGTTTACCAATGAGAAGGTATCACTAGGTATGATTGGCTTTGGATTATTCATGATAGCATGGGGGTTTAGAAAGAATGACGCAAAGAGATGATTTTTTAAAATCACAAAAGATAATGAGATTGGCAACTACAAAACCAGATGGCAGGCCACACATAGTCCCGGTATGGTATTTGTATGCGGCAAAAAAGTTCTATGTCGGAACTAACACCAAAACTGTAAAGGCAAGAAATGTAAAAAAAGACAAGAGAGTAGCATTTTGCATAGATATAGGTGTAAATTCGCCAGACATATTTGGCGTGATGGGGCAGGGAAATGCAGATATCATTTTAGAATCAAGTAGAGTAAGAAAACTTGCAAAAAAGATACTATACCGATACTTTGACTCACTTGAGGAAAAGTCAGCAGTAGAGCTATTAAATGACACAGACTGTATAATAGAGATTATCCCTGAAAAGCTTAGTGTGTGGAAGTACTGAGAAAATCCTCTATCTTGTTCATCGCAGATTCCAACACATTCATTTCTGGAAGAAATACCAACCTAAAGTGTCCACTGCCATACTGCTTGCCAAATCCCGAACCATGCACAACTAAAACACCCTTTGATTCCAAAAGCCTCATTACAAAATCCTTGTCTGTTCCAAATTTATCGGTCTCAATCTTTGGAAATGCGTAAAAAGCTCCCTTTGGGACTGGACACGAAAGTCCGGGCATTGCGTTTATTCGCTTCACTACAAAGTCCCTATGCTTTCTCATCTCAGATACAAAATTAGTGATATAGTCTTGCGGGCCTCGCAAGGATTCTAAGGCGGCATGCTGGAACGGAAGGTTTGTAGCAATACGAACCCTAGCCAACTTGGGTAGATGCTGACGTACTGCATCAAGTTTTGGGGACTGGTTAAATGCAATATACCCTATGCGCCATCCAGACATTAAATGTACCTTGGAGAAGCCATTTAGCACTATTACAGGAGAGTCACCTGCAACCTTTCCAATCCCTACAAATTTCTCATCATACGTTATCTGGTCGTAGATTTCATCACATATTATGTAGAGGTTATTCTGATCTGCAACCTGCACTAGTTCTCTGAGGGATTCCTCGCTAAAGACTGCACCAGTCGGATTGTTTGGGCTTATCAGACAGATTGCAACAGTTCTTGGAGTTATCTTTGATCTTATATCATCAATGTCTGGTGTGGATGTCTCTAGGTCAACTCCAAACTCTACTGGAGTGCCGCCGTGCAGTCTTACGTATGATGCGTATGGTGGATAGTATGGTCCTGGTAATAACACCTCGTCACCTTCCTCCACTATTGAGGATATTATCATATCAAGACCCTCAGAGACACCATTTGTCACCAGCACATCCTCAGAGGATGTGGAGAGACCTTTTTTTGCCTCTTTTTTTGCTATCTCATAACGTAGTTCTGGTAGCCCTTCTGAAGAAGAGTAATAGTTTTCACCACGTCGAATTGAATCTATGAGTGCTTCTTTTACATTGTCTGGTGGTTGAAATCCAAACTGTACTGGATCTCCAATGTTGAGATAATCGACCTGCATTCCTTTTTGTTGCACCTTTCTTGCAGCAAGTACTATATCCCGAATAGCATACTCTACACCGGCAACCTTCTGTGATACCTTCATTCATCCAGACAGGTATTTAGGCCTGTTAAATTCTTACTTGTTTGGACTCGTAGCACAGTCAGGATAGTGCGGGCGGCTTCGGACCGCCAGGTCGAGGGATCGAAGCCCTCCGAGCCCTCATGATATATGGGAATGTGTGATGACAGTTTGTAGTCTGTTGAAATTGTATCTTTGGAATAACAATATGATTTGGAGTAAAAGATGTTGAGATAAAGTTGTGCCAGTTATGTCAATTTGGGTATGTGTCAATAGAGTCATGATGGTACAAATGTGTGGTTTGGGAATTAACTATATTAGGCTGGCACATCAAAGATTGATATGAATCCCGGTATTGGATTGATGAAGAGAAGGCTCGAGAAGGAAAAGGATGCAGTATCACTTGCAGTATCTGGTATTGCCAAAAAATACAACGTACAGCCAAGCGAGATTAGTACACTAGAGACAAAATACCACGACGACGCAGGCGACTGGTATGTAGCCCTTGGCTGGAATGATAAAAAGGCAATAGTAAAGATGGATTCTGTTCTAGGAACCATTTCAGATATTAGTGAAATTGATGAGGACACCTAGAGATACAGCACAGACCTTGTAGCAATATAGTACAATAAATCTATACAGTGATTCGGATTCTGGCTGTTTGATTCTCTACACCTTTGATTGCAATGCCCTGATATTTTTCACAATATCACGTATATGCCAGATATGTGCATGGTATGTTTGTGCTGGTATGTATGTACCAGTATGTATGTACCGGTACACCATAATGCTCCTGCCCTCATCACGTTTGGCATCCTTTTGTCTTCTGAGATTTTAGATACATGCAGTGTCAATTGCTGTTGTAGTGTGATATTAGGCTGTATTCTAGGGTAATAATACCATCCAATGTGACAAATTATGGTAAAGCATGCCATGATGTTAGACTTGACTGCGAATCATCCAAACCATAACAATAAACTAAAAAGCGTACACACTCACATTTACTGCATGACAGATGCCATAGTTCTTGGAGGCTCTAGAGGTATTGGAAGGGCCATTGCAGAATCACTTAGAACAATAAACGTGGAGGTCTTTGCCGCCTCAAGAAAAGACATTGACACATCTGATTTGAAGAGTGTGGAAAAGTTTGCACAGTCACACCCAAAAACAGACATACTTGTACTCAATACCGGAGGCCCAGAGCCCAAAAAATTCCAAGATATCACCGAACATGATTGGAACAAATACCACAATCAGCTGTTTGTTGGATTTTGTAGCATGCTACAAAAAGTCAAGGTGAATCCGGGAGGATACATATTTCTGATCAGCTCAAGCGTGATAAAAGAACCCAACGAAAAATTAATCATCTCTTCTGCATACAGAGCAGCATTCAGTGAGGTCTTTAAGGTATTGAGCAAGACATATGCAGGAAGTGAAATCAGCTGCATCAATATAGCTCCTGGTCCTATCAATACAGACAGGACACAAGAGTTAATCAAGGATGTCAAAGAATATGAAAAGTCACTCCCGATGAAAAGACTTGGTAAGCCAAGCGAGATTGGTGACTTTGTAAAGTCTATAATTCAAAACGACATAAAGTATCTCTCTGGCGTAGTGATTGACTTTGATGGCGCAAATTCAAGTCATGTCTTTTGATTATTTTCCTAGAACTAGATACATCATACTAGTACACAATTCTTAAAGATGTACAATTGTTTGCATCTGTAAAAGATACTGCAAAGTGTTAGCACATCTTTTGTATGGCTAGGTGTACAGGTACGATTATTTTTTAAATTCAACGTTGGGTGCTTCAGGCTGGCTAGGAATTGCAACTAGTCCGCCGTCACGGAGTTGTTGGAGTAGCTGCATTACCTCTTTTTCAACCTGATTTCTCTGCAGGCCTGTCTGTTGTGCAAATACTTCAACTAGCTCTGTTACCTTTCGCTTGCCATTGCACGACTTCCAAAAGTCCACAATTGCCTGATTAACCATAAAGCCTTGTTCGTGCTCATTTGCAAGTACCATCGAGCCATCCTCTTGTTGCACCAGCTTGCCTACACCCTGCGGCAATGCAGTCTCGTAATTAATCGGGGCAGGTGTATTCATTCCAGCGCCCATGTTTTTGATCTTTAGTTTAGCCTCCTCAGTCATCTTGTCCATACTCCAAGGAGGATTCCACACTATATCCACATTGACGTTATTTACTCCAGGTACTTTCTTGACAAACCTTGTGGCATCCTGAACCAGTGTTTCATGTAGCGGACACCCCTGTGTGGTCATGGTCATCTTGATGTTCACGTCATTGTTTGAGGCAACATCTATACCATAAATGAGTCCCATCTCGACAATGTTTAGTGGAACTTCTGGATCCATACACTGTCTCAGAGAGTCCTCAACTGCTTTTGGAGATACGGTTGCCATATTTTAGAAATCGGTTTTAAAAACAATAAAAACTTTTTAAAAATTAGCTCCGATTAAGTGATTTGTCACATTCTGGGAGTCCAGCGTGGATGCAGTAGCAAAAACGTCACAACCGCACCAGATTAGATGTGTAACCTTTCTGAGATTGTGTGACTATATAACGAGGTATCCTTTTTGCCTATTTCCCATTTCATGATCTAGGATTTGTTTTGGTTGTATGGTGGGACAGATTGAGTGCCCAAAATAGATGTCATGGTGAAATTCTGTAGTGTGTGACTTTCTGATGTTACCCTAAATTGATTAGAATGTTTTGGCTACAACTATGCGGTCGCTAATACGGAATGAAGCCATATCTTGCAGAATCATTAGCACACATGAGTGGCAGTTGTCACATTTGTTAATTACCACCAAAAGGCCCATTCCAATTATACAATTGATGCCACTGTACATCCAACTGTACATTCAACTGTACATCCAGCTACGTGCTCAACCACCGGCTCTACCAGATTCCCCATTCCTAAAGACGTGTACTGAACTAGTCAAACAATTTCTTGATTGAATCTTCAAACGGTGGTACTGCAATTCCTTTCTCGGTAATTATTCCGCTAATCAGTTCGGGTGGTGTCATGTCAAATGCAGGGTTTATTACATCAATGTCATCAGGAGCGGTTTTTGTGTCACCCACCTGTGTAACCTCGGCACTGCTCCTCATTTCAATAGTCACGTCATTATATTCGCTCTTCATATCAAATGTGGATAGCGGAGCTGCAACATAAAACGGAACGCCATGTTGTCTTGCCATGGTTGCCACTTGGTAAGTCCCAATTTTGTTAAAGACGTGTCCTGTTTTTACAATTCTGTCTGCTCCCACTACAACTTTATCAACCAGTCCATTTGCCATAGCATAACCTACTGCCGTATCTGGAATTAGACTTACATCAAAACCGTCATGTTTTAACTCAAAGACAGTAAGTCTTGAACCCTGTTGAACAGGCCGCGTCTCAGTAGCAATCACTTTAACATTCTTGCCACTCTCCTTTGTCGCCCTTATCACTCCCAATGCAGTACCATATGCGACTGTGGCAAGCGCACCTGCATTACAATGAGTCATGACTGTGTCATTATCATCAAACAGAACAGAACCATTTTTCCCCATTGCTCTGTTTATACTAACGTCCTGTTCTGCAATCTTTTTAGATTCCTCAACTACAAATTGACGTATCTGCTCTACTGAATCACAAGATATGGCAACGTTCATTATTCTCTCCAATCCCCATGCCAGATTTACAGCAGTTGGCCTTGTCTCAAAGAGTGTCTTTTTTGCCACCTCCAAGTCGGCTATCATTTCATCCTTGTTTTTTGCCCTACTCTGAAGTGCTGCCAATGCAAGTCCAAATGCACCTGAAACTCCAATTGCAGGAGCACCACGGACTACCAGCGTCTGTATGGCATTAGCCACCTGGTTATAATCATCATACTCTACAAACACTAGTTGGTTTGGTAGTTTTGTCTGATCAATCATTATTACCTTGCCATCTTCCCATCGGACAGTCTTTAGTGGAGCCACATGCTTGTCTTCCATTTCAGATTTTCCTAGTAGACCATATTTAAAATAAATTGGGAAATTTCTGCAAAAATAAGGTTATAATTGGCTCTATTCTTATGCAGTACATGGAAATATCAGTGGAGCCGTGGAAAAAACTAGTAATACACGAATTAATCGAGTACAAGTTTGAGGACTGGGTAAAACAGATTGCATTTGGTACACGTACTTCAGGCGGAGGGATTCCCACAATGCAGTGGACTGACGGAGTAGTCTTTACTCCTGCAAACTTTCCTGTCACTAATGCCACAGTTGAGGAGCAGTTGAAAGGCACTCTACACTGGTCATCAGTTTCATTTGCAATTAAGGAAAATTTTGAGAAACAAATTGTCAGCGAGAATGCAACCATAAATTTAGTAGACGTGACAGTAAATGAGATTTTCAAAAGACTTGCAGTAGAGCTAAAGGCACGATCCAAATTTCGACAAGAGCATGTAAAGCCATGAGTATAGAGATATGAGTATAGAAGAATCAATTCAAGGATGTCTCATGAATGCTTCAATGCTTAACAAGTACGAGCCAGATCTAAACTATGTTGACCATTTCTTCATGAGATACTTGGATGTTGTAGAGGAAGCATATCTCGGGATTTTAGAAGAGGCCAACAGGGATTTTGGCGTATTTGCACCACAATGTGATTTAGAAGAATTTAAGAAGAAATGTATCGAGAAAAATGACCCTGACGCACTAGAGTTTGTAGAGTGGTACGAGAAAAAAATTAGAGAGGAACACAAAGATTACTATCCGTCTCTCATGTATAGTATAATGCAATACTACAAGCACAACAAAAAACTACCCAAAGTAGAGGCTAGGATAAAGGCAATAAATGCGTACAAGGGAGACATAACCCATGCAATTCCAGATAAATTGATGAGAGAAGACATGGGCTCAGATGAGATAATCAAAAAGCACATGTGGACACACATAGAGATATTTTTGGATAGGATTAACAACAAGAGAGCTGCAAACGGCGAGCCAGAAGTTCCAGATAACGGCATGGCCATTGCCACATACTTTAAAAATTTTGATGATTTTGAGATCAAATATGCAGCAGATATTTACATCCAAGTCATAAGAAGAATTGTAACAGATTCTAGTAATAAGATAAGAGAGCTGACTAAACAAAAATGATTGGACTAGGCCATTCCAAATATGGGGTGAGCTTGTTTGATTTTGATTATCGGTAAGTATGAGAACCCATGTTCAAATGTAGCAGTAAACTCTGGGTCCTTGCCCTTACTCCCCTGATATTTTACAAATGGTTCTGTGGGCTCTGATTCTAACTTGACATAGTTGAACTGATAAATTATCTCATCCATCTCTAGTGAAGTGATATAGCCCATTACCCAAGATTCTTTGTGTTTGAATGAAAGCAGGGCAAGTTTTTGTTCATGTGGAAATTCAGGATCATAGCTCAGCCTTGCTAGGCTTCCAATATCCCGGATTAGGATAGGATTAAACACATCTGCGGTATCACTTGATTTTGTTTTAAGTGGTGAAATTTCAGACTCAAAATTTATGATGGGCGCATAAGATGATATGTCTTTGGTAGACTCTACAATATCACAGTATTCTCTTCCCGCATCAGCTCTGTATGAGATGTATCTTCCCGTCAGTGTAGTTGGGACATAGAACACCAGCAGTGTGTTGGATAGCGCAAGAGTGCTTGAGATTATACTAGTTTTGTTAAATGTGTGCGAGTATGCGCGGAGTGGGTACTCCCTGAATGCACACACATACCTAGCTAGATCAGAAAAGCTAGACAGTTCTACAAAACACTGGGATTGTGTTACACTCACAGAATATCAAGGGGTTATGGCTGTTTTTATTGTTTCTAAGGCCTTGTTCATGTATTCCATATATTGGCGGCTTCAGTCAGGTTTGAATGGATGTCCATGTATCTACAGATAGTAGGTCTTGCCTAAGATCAGAGCATATCGTGCATTTTTTGCCATAATCACATTGCTCAAATATTTGAAATGAAAACCACATCTATGCAAGATGTAATTCCAGTGGTAAGGGAATTTGACAACTCGCTTACTAGACGCATGCAAAATCCTAATGATGAATATTACCAAGATGTGATGCAAAACACAGAAGAAAAATACCAAAATATCACTTATTGGAAGCATGGCAAATTTGAGACAGTTAGTGGCCTTGAATTTATCCCAATAAGTGTGGAAAAGGCAATTAGTGAGGCACAAAATCTCCTGCCAGAATATGAGGAAGGAATAGGATTTACCAACGGTCGCAACAAAGATGCAATTCATTTTATAAGAAAGGGAAAAAATTACTGGCGCGCGACGGTTCCCGTATTTACAAGAGAAAAGTGGGATGGATACTATTATCAAGCATCATCAAATACCAAAGGAGTAATGGATGTCATAAGGTTGTTCTTTGATGAGCTAGATTGGTTTGGTATGCTAGGTTTCAAGTTGAGACAGGATACGAGTTAGAAATATGCATTTGTATTTACCTACTGGAAACATAGTTCATCAGATTATGTGAGAAATCTCCCATTCTGCGAAGCAAAAATCAGCATGTTACTTGTCAGTGCTCAAAGGATAAGATGTCAGGGGACTGATTGTAGACAAGTCACAAGTCATGTTTCTTGACAAACATGAAAACCTTGCAGG
Source organism: Nitrososphaerota archaeon (assembly GCA_026712925.1). GTDB lineage: Archaea > Thermoproteota > Nitrososphaeria > Nitrososphaerales > Nitrosopumilaceae > JAPOPJ01. The sequence continues at coordinate 514 of JAPOPJ010000035.1, read as the reverse complement.
CACATGCAGAACAAACACCTCTAATGGCATTACGACCATTCTTCATTAGCACATCTTCGGTATTGAGAATCTGACGTTTTGCTTTACATTTTACACAGTACGCTACCGGTCCTTCAGACAAAGGTTTTGCTGTGTCTGTTTCACCTTGGGGTTTGTTTTGTGATACGGCTGACGTTTTGCTGGTTTTTGGGTCAGCTGTCTTTTTCTTATGGGATTTTGTCTTTTTGTCAGATTTTGTACCTTTTTGTTTGGAAATTGTTTTTGCTAATAATTTGATGTTTGATAAAGAGTTTTCTAGTTCAGCCAATTGCGATTTCAAGTCATCAAGTCGTTCTGCTGGAGATTCGTCTTTGGATGTGGGTATGGATTCGGGGGAATCTTGTGGTGCCTCGTCGGGTAAAAGTTCAAGCTCTTGTGGGAGTTCTTCATCTGTGTCTTTTGGGAGTGAGCCTCTTGGACGGGGTTTTGGAGGAGGGGAATCTTTGGGTGTGGGTTTTGATTCTGGTGTGGGTTT
>JAPOPJ010000036.1 GCA_026712925.1 Nitrososphaerota archaeon | reverse complement strand
ACGTCTGCCAAACAATACAAGTAACGACACATGGTATTAAAAAAGTATGTAAATCAGGACGCTTTACCAAACTTGGTGCTTGAATGTACAAAAAATGTCAAGGAATTTATCACACCCATACTATCAAACACAACAAGAGTGGCCACATGCCACTATACACCAAAGCCTATTTTGATACTAAAGAACCCAAAATATCACAAATTCATCACCCGTGATGAATATGTCAAGATCAGAGTGTCAGATTAACAAAAGCATCGAGTTTGTGGAGGAATCTGTTTTTAGAGAATCTATTATATTGCAACCTTCAACCTCATTCAACCCTTTATCCCCCATTACCTTTTGTATCATTTTTACAAGTCTTTGATTAGATTCGCCGAACACTGTAAGTGTGCACACTATTTTATCCTATCAAAAACATCAAAGAGTTTTGCCGCATCTGCATCTCGATTTTTTGATAATTCCTTGAGTTTTTTCTTATTTTTGTAAATTAGTGCTGAAATAATAACGTCAGAATCGGGAAGTATTCTTATCTTTTTCAACATTTAGTCACTGTAGGTAATTTTTTTGGAATTTCCATAATTTCTAACATCCCATCAAATAATTTTTTAATAGTATTTTTGTCCACATTTTCTAGATATTCTTCATGTGTTTTTAACAAGTTTGCCTTATCTGCAAATTCGTCTAACTCATCTATAATTTCTGATATTTGTTCAGCAAGATTATCATCTGTTTTGTATTGTTCTGCAATTTGAATGATCTCATTAATGATTGGAATCACTGTAAGCGAATCCTTAATAATCTGTAAATCATTTTGTTTTGCTTCAGTTTTAAAACGTTTTATCATTTTTTCAAGAATTAATATTACATCTCCTACCCCACAATAAAAATGAAAACTGTTTTCATGATCAATTTTTTCCCATTCATCTTCAAGCATATCCAATTTTTTGTTTAACTTGGTTAGACTATTGCATATAGTAACATCTATCACACTCTCTGCATCCATGATGTTTAATCTATCTGTAATTTCATATAATAATGTGATTGACATCATGCTAATTTTAACATGAGGTTGTATATTAATTGCATGAAAAATTTATTTTTTGTAATTTTGAGACATTTGTTTAGTAGATAACATGGCGAATAATTCATTTCTCAAAAAATCCTATCTGGTATAGACATGGTATAACATGATTTTCATCACTTGTTTGATTTTATAAAGAAAATGTCAAATTAATAACAACACACCATTACAAGGTTACAGGTGTGAAGTTTTTCTGATATTGTAATATTAGGTGAAGGAAATTTGTTACATAATCTTGCCTGAGGCCATCTTTACAGGGATGTTTTATGTGCCTGAACAGAATGTGTAACAAACTTGATAGCGGGATAACCTTGTAGCTTGTCACCCATCTTACGTTTTAGGACTATTATCAGGATTTTCTTTAATTCGTCCATCAATTTTAAGAATCTGCCAACAGGTCGGCTCTTTAGATTTAGCTAGACTACCAGTCTTTACTACTGTACACTACAAACACATCATTCGAGTAGGTTTAATACACATTGTCGTCTCAAGAATGACTATTTTGTTTGAATCCACACTACTATGATGTTTTTTGTGTAACAGTAGCAAAAACTGAACATATAGAAAAGTTATAACAAAGTGCGTATAATAATTAGCATGTCTAATGAAGCAATAATTAAACTAAGGGCAACATGTGACCGTCTAAAAGCTTTATCCACACTTGTGAAACATTTTAACCAGATAAGCAAAAAATATGACATTTTCTAAATGAAATTAAAAACCTAAATTCTTTTGAGCAAAACTCACTGAGAATATTAATAGAGTCATTACCGCCTGAGAAACAAGATATAGTAATACGCGCAATGGCAAAAATTAAAGCATACAGACACAATACAAAAAACTTTACAAAACACGCCCCTGAAGAGTTAGACGAATTTGTAGACAAGTTAGAATTGCTGATAAAAGAGTATACGACTACCGCCAGGGAATCTGCCAAATTTACCACAGACCAAGTTACAGGTAATTCCACCACTACAAAAAACGATAACAAACAACACCCCAATCAAGAACTAATTGCAAGTGCTAAAATAATAAGAAAATTGTTGGGACCTATGGGTAAGAATGAAAGTGTAAGAATGAAAGTGTAAGAATGATACGCAATGACCGAGATACTAGATGATAAAGTTGTATGATGCAAGCGCGATAATGAATTTGTGACGGATCCTAAACGTACATCTGTGCTTCTGGTAATTCAATACTATATCTTACACTATATGAAATAGACAATACAGTACGGAAAAAAAATGCATGTTAATCATAAACCACTTACAGATTGCATCACCATCATGCAACATGTGCTGAGTATTTTAAAAAGTATGAAATCATTGAATGCGCTTAATATGGAACAAGATGTACTGACAGTGGCAAACAGGTATAATATGACATACTATGACACTGCATATGTGGTAGTCGCAATGATAAACAACCTCGAGTTAGTAACTGACGATAAGAAAATGAAAAAATCAGCCACAGAGTATGGTGTTAATGTCTATTCATCGGATGCAGTTGGTATCTAAATTTATTAATTCTGT
>JAPOPJ010000037.1 GCA_026712925.1 Nitrososphaerota archaeon | reverse complement strand
CTGCCGTATATGCATCTCTATTACCCTTGAGATGTTCCATAATCATTGATTCTAGCACGAAAGCTAGGTCTGGCATTTTATCCCACTCTTCTCTAGATAACATTATCCATACTATTGGAGTAACTACTAAGTATGTTGTGGTCATGCCAGCATTTACTACCATACATCATGGTTCTCCCACAAATTCGAGTGGTCTTACCAAACTCTCAATATTCTCAACAAAGTCAAGATATTCAGCCATTATATCATGCCAAAGTCAATCTGTAGGCACTGCATAATCTGAGATTATCTCAATGGTATAATCAAAGACAGATAATATCGAGATTATAGGGATTGATTAATAAGTTCCTCGAATTTGCAAAAGAATCTACACCTAGAACGATTTATCAATTAGCAGGAGAATGATAAACATGACTGACGAGCAATATGGAACTTTCAAAATGCGAATCATCAATAATATCTGGAAAAGTTTTTTCACCGATCTAAATAAAACATGGAATGCTAGGTATGATGAAATGGGAATAATTGGTCACATATACAAATACGCCAACGATCACACCGGGGTTCTTGATGTACTTGATATTGGTTGCTCCACTGGCATAGCCACAAAAACTGCACAAAAGTGCTTGAATGAACATGGAATCCATATTAAAACAACAGGCATTGATAATTCTCCAAAGATAAAATCAAATGCCATAAAAAACCTGGACCATTTTGTACAAATAGATGTGTTTTCTTCCGAGGCTGACGAATATGTTAATAGCGCTGACGTGGTGATCTGTGCAAATGTGGCAAATTGTCTATACAAACTATTCTCCCGTCGTGATACTGCAAGAATAATTAAAAGGTGCTCTGAATTTATAAAAAAAGACGGCATTCTTGTAACTGATGCGCCTGACGCAAAATCAATACATGGCATATCTGAACTTGATTGGAAGTGTACTAGCATGTACCCAAAATCAGGCTTTAATTTGAGTTATAAATTAGAATACCACTACAAATCAAATGTGTACAGAAAAGTTTGATTTTAAAACATGCAGTGTCAGAAAGAACATCTGTTCAATTTGGAGTAAAAACTAGAAAATCTGATCAAAAACATGCAGTATTCTGTCTGCCATTAGGTGCAGTGTTTTCGAGCAAGTGGTAGGTTCATTGTTGTCGACACTAGCACATGCGATTATCATTGTTTATTTCTTCAGCATTTTGTGCAAAATAATAGATCTTGGGTAGAGTAATGATGCGTAATTGTAGGAATTTTGATGAAACGAATATCAAAGTACAGCGTGATTGTTCAGATATTATAAATATCATAGTGGCTTGGTAATGTCATATTTTGTTCAGTATTTTATCATAGAATTATTAAAGATGTTTACACACAATGTGAATAAATGTCAATTCTGAAGACTTGGTGTTAATCGTTCTGATTAGTAAACATTGGAAAAAGATTGCTACATGAAATTTACTTTTGTATATGTTCTGTTTGCTTTTTAAACATGTCAAGTAAAAATACCACAAGTGTGCTGGCTGAATTAACCACGAGTCTTGCATATTCTGTGTCCACCGGATCAAATTCATTATCCTTTCCATGTCCTGTTCCAGCTATATTGCGCAACTCGGCAATGTTATGTGTTAATGTAGTAAGTGATGTTACGATCCCTGCAAGAGTTTTACTGATTTTGTCCTCATTTGGGTTTGAGTGTTTGATATCTAATACTTTCATTGTATGCATTACTAAATCAGGAAATTTAGACTTTGATTTGAGTTCAGAATCCAGTTTTTTAAGAATCGTCTTACAGACTGTTTCAACAAACTCTTTTGACGTACCTATAGCAAGTTCCGTATCAGTATCTAAGCTTTCTCGCATCATTAAGATCTTGCGATGAATGTTATCATTTTTTAAATAGT
>JAPOPJ010000038.1 GCA_026712925.1 Nitrososphaerota archaeon | reverse complement strand
TACCTATCTTAAATGAGGTGATTCTGTTAGCACCAGCAAGTTCACGTGATCCGCCATCAGTGATTTGTGATACTGTACTTACAGCACCAGCAGAATCAACACTGAGAATTTGAACGCCATTGTCACCATATGATGCCACAGCCAAATACGTTGATGAATCTACCTGAAACGAGGTGACATGTCTGGCACCAGCAAGCACCCGTGATCCGCCATCAGTGATTTGTGATACTGCACTTACAGCACCAGCAGAATCAACACTGAGAATTTGAACACCATTGTCACTGCTTGATGCCACAGCCAAATACGTTGATGTACCTATCTTAAATGAGGTGATTCCATAGGCACCAGCAAGTTCACGTGATCCGCCATCAGTGATTTGTGATACTGCACTTACAGCACCTGCAGAATCAACACTGAGAATTTGAACGCCGTCATCACCAAGTGATGCCACAGCTAGATACGTAGATGTACCTATCTTAAATGAGGTGATTGCATTAGGAATGTTAAGCGCGACTGTACTATCATTATCGATTTGTGATACTGCACTTACAGCACCTGCAGAATCAACACTGAGAATTTGTACACCATTGTCAGTGAATGATGCTACGGCCACATACGTTGATGTACCTATCTTAAATGAGGTGATTCCATAGGCACCTGCAAGTTCAAGTGTACCACCATCAGTGATTTGTGATACTGAATCTATGGTAATTGTCTGTGCAAAAGAATCTTCAAAGGTTATACTCAAAGATGAAATTGCAATTAATGTAGCAAACACACATACCCACACAATGGGGGGATCTAACTATTTCACAATTCATAATGACACGATGCAAAATTTATATAAAAAGTTTTAGTTCATTTTGATATTTGTTCACGCTCCAAGTTTGTCTGCGCGTGAGGGGAAGAAAGTATGTTGATTTTGTGTTTGCAGGAGAATGTGAATCATTACAAATATTGTATTCACAAATGTGTATTGGTGATGGTTTCTTTAGTAATACTGCTTGATAGATATCAAATGGGTATTTTATGCACCATGTTTGTATGTCACATCAAACACCATCATACTATCATGCCTAGATTCCATGCCATTTGCCACTTGTGGACTAGATATGGAACAAATATGGAAATAGTGTTTTAAGCAAATCCACACATCATATATCGTACACATGACTGACGCGCAAATTCTAGAGTTCAAGGAGATGATAAAATCCAATACAAAGCCGGGCCAGAGAAAGCCTGATAAACATACAAGAAAACTACTCCTTTACTTGTTTACCAGTACACGTGGGGGTCTTACTCGTCTAAAGATAATCATGATGTTGCTTGAAAAGCCATACAACACACACCAGATGGCACTAGCACTTGATCTTGACTACAAATCAATTCAACACCACATGAGGGTGCTAGAAAAAAACAATATGGTATCCAAAGTAGGCCAAAAATATGGGGCGATATTTCATCTGTCAATATTCCTGGAAAGCAACATCATCGTACTAGATGAGGCAATAGACAAACTTTACAGAAAAATGAACCGTACAAAGGTCTACATGTGAAAGCAACCTTCCAAATAACTTACACCTGATTCTAGCATATTGACATTATTTTGCTCAAAATGTGGATGTGAAAGCAACCTTCCAAATAACTTACACCTGATGGCTGGTTTTGCCTAGTTTCCTCTTTTTACTAGTGTGATATATCAAAAATCGGCCAAGTATCCATATTTTATGATGATTGTGCAGAAATAATACCACACATTGGGTGATTTTGTGCCTGTATTATGTCTGTAAAAGACTGAAAAGCCTGAAACAATGCCTCAGATGAAATATGTGGCAAATTTGACGTGCGAACCAAACTTAAATATATTATTCATGTTTATGAAATACGTGGTAAGTGCGGATCCATTTGCAAACGCAACAAAACAGGTCAATGATGCATGTGATATTCTTGGCATCAAAGATAAGGGACTTCGAGAATACCTTGCCATGCCAAACAAAATGTTACGGGTTAAAATTCCAGTAAAGATGGATAACGGCACAATTAGAATTTTCACAGGTTTTAGAAGTCAGCATAATAATGATCGCGGACCATACAAAGGTGGCATTCGATACTTTGACCCTAAAGGTGGAGTTGAGTATATGGAGCGTGAAGTCATGGCATTATCATCTTGGATGACTTGGAAGTGCGCCATAGTTGATGTTCCTTTGGGTGGTGGAAAAGGCGCAATCTATGTAAACCCAAAGACTGAAAAACTTAGTGACGGTGAACTAGAGAGACTGACTAGGGGCTTTGCATACAAGATTTCAGAAATTATCGGCCCTGAAAAGGACATCCCTGCACCTGATGTCTATACAACCGGCAGAGAGATGACTCAGATCATGGATACATTTAGTAAATTAAATGGGAACAAGCATTCTCCCGGAGTAATTACTGGCAAGCCAATCTCTATGGGTGGCTCTCTTGCCCGAAACGTGGCAACCGGACTTGGTACAGCATATTGTGTAAAGGAAGCTGCCAAGGTGAAAAAACTAAACTTGAAAGGTGCCAAAGTAATTTTACAAGGATTTGGAAACGCATCTACATTTGCAGGAGAATATCTAGAAAAGATGGGTGCCAAGATAGTTGGAGTCAGCGATTCAAAGGGCTCGATTTTAATTTCAAAGAGTGCAAAGGTAGAAAAAATCCTAGCACACAAACAAAAAAAGGGTACAGTCGTAGGATTCCCTGGAAGCAAAAAAGTTACTACTGAGGAACTATTAACTGCAAAGTGTGATGTACTTATTCCCGGCGCACTAGAGAATCAGATTACAGCAGATATAGCAAAGAAACTTCAATGTAAAATAATTGGAGAGGCGGCAAATGGCCCGACACTCCCAGAGGCTGACCCTGTAATATACAAAAAGAACATTCTAGTCATTCCAGACATTTTGGCAAATTCTGGTGGTGTCTGTATATCATATCTTGAATGGGTTCAAAATAATATGGGATATTATTGGTCCTTTGATGAGGTTGCTGGCAAAATGGAGGCAAACATTACAAAGGGATTCAAGGATGCATACTCACTCTCTAAACAGCACAAAATTGACATGCGACGAGCTACCATGACACTAGCAGTGGAAAGAGTAGTTGAGGCATTTAATCAAAAAGGCATCTGGCCCTAGGACAAATAAGGCGCATAATATCGGAGTTGCTCTGTAAATACTACTTGGCCCCTTGTAATTACGCATAGTCTTTTCTTAAATGAAAGATCAACTCTTGTTCTGCGTGTCAATAATCTGACTGCCTTTCTAGTTAGTTGGCGGCCCTTCCTATCTCGGTCAAATAAAATTATCACGTTTTTGTATTGTGCGACATGGTCTGCAAACTGTATGAATCCTCTAAATCTATGAATCTGTAAAAGATTACCTGAGAACCCTAGTAGCCGCAATGCGTTTACATCTTTTTTGCCTTCAACTATCACAACGCTGTCTTTCATAGAGTTTAACTGACTGATAAAATCCCTCACTTGGAAAACCTCCTGCTCTGTAATCAACATGATGTGGTGTGGTTCTTGACATATTAAGCACTTTTGCTAAAATTATATGATGGCCGATGTCTTGATGGTTCAAAATACAAAGATAGAGGGTTCGGGATATTTGGGTGAACTGCTAAAAAATGATGGCTTTAGTATAGACTCGGTTCATGCAAAATATGAAAGTATCCCAGAAAATATGTACTCTCTTGTTGTGATTTTAGGTGCCCCTGAGAGTGCTAATGATGACTTGGCTCATCTAAAAATGGAACAGAGCCTGATAAGGAAATGTGTTGCAGATGATACGCCTGTGCTAGGTATATGCCTTGGCTCCCAGCTAATTGCAAAGGCGTTAGGTGCAAGTGTTCGTAGTGGAGCGAAAAAAGAGATCGGCTTTTATGATGACTTGCAAGCAGAGACTGACTCTGGACTCTTTTCTGGATTTGATAACCCATTTACTGTTTTTCATTGGCATGGGGATACATTTGACCTGCCAGAGTATGCAGTACGTCTTGCCCACTCTTCATATTATGTGAATCAGGCTTTTCAAATTCATAGCGCAGTAGGACTCCAATTCCATTTGGAGGTAAATGATGTTATGGTTAACCTGTGGCTGGAAAGAGCCGCAGAAAAACTAGAACAAATTCCATATATTGATCCAGAAAAGATACGCTCTGAAATTAAGGAAAAACTTCCAACCGTACAGGCAAATATGGATAAATTTTACAGTAACTTCAAGTCCGTATTTGATCTCTAGTATGGGTTGATGGGAATATTCATGTTGACTATTGGTGGCGTGGATGGGATTTGTGTATTAGGGTTCTGCTGGGAATGCTGGGGATTTGCCAAAAGTCTCGAATCTGTGGAAGAGCAGCTAGACTGTAAGTTTATTATCTGGCAGTTTTAATTTTTAGCATGAGGTTGTGGTGGCCTGCAATGGCAATAGCCATGGCACTGACATGGGTGGGCATAAACTATCTACTGCCGTGGAAGTAGGAATACTATGAGCATCTTTTGTATCTGGCTATGGGTATAGATCGCTTTAAATTTGATTCATCAGGGTAGCTTTTGACTTGAGAAGGGGCTTTATCACCAAAAGATTGCGTTCGGGAAGAAAACCATCTGTAGACTCTATAGAGAGAAAAATTGAGAGCATTCGTGGGGAAAAATTCACCTGGATTGATTTGCAGAATCCTGATAGGAGTGACGTTGAAGGCTTGGCAACAAAATACAACTTTAATTCCCTTAACATCGAGGACTGTATGACAAAATTTGAACTTCCAAAATTAGATAGCTATGATGACCATTTCTTTGTAATCTTGCACCTTCCACCACTTTCACAGAAAACCGGCGTGATTAAGAATAGTCAACTATCAATATTCATGGGAACTGACTTTTTGGTAACTGTTCATCAGGGGGATTTAAAACCACTAGTTGACTTGGTGGATATATGCAAAGGAGAAGTTGACCTACAGAGAAAAGAGAGACTGCTTGGCCGTCCCTCAAGCTTTTTACTCCATGAGATTATTGATATACTTGTAGATGATCTTCTCCACACGTCTAGAAGAATAATTGCAAATCTAGATGACCTTGAAGATGGTGTCTTTGATGAGACAAAGTCAGTAGCTAGAAGTATAGCTTTGTTAAGAAGAGAAATTAACAAGCATAGAAGAATAGCCGCACCTCTGAAAAAGTTTGTTTTAGAGATTGCAAAAAACGTAAAGAGATTTGCAGGTGGTGGTGATGATCTCATGCTGTACTTTGATGATGTAATAGACCACATAGATAAGGTAATTGAGACATTAGAAGAATCACGCGAGACGATGGAAATTTACAAGGATACAGACTTTGTGCTAAGCACAGAAAAGACAAACAATGTACTGGCAGTTCTTACCATAATATTTACTCTAGCCATACCTGCAACCGTGATAGGTACGTTTTATGGCATGAACGTAACTCTCCCTGGTGGAATGCAAGATGGATTGTATGTCTTTGGCCCATATACTGCATTTATTATAGTAATACTTGCATCAGCTATTCCGGCGGCACTAATGTTTGCATACTTTAAAAAGCTGGGCTGGATGAGTGGCTGAACACTTGTAATATTTGGCCCATATCCTTACATGTATGTTGGGAATTTTATGACCATGTTGAGTAGGTATTTGCATGTGTACTGCCTACATGATATTCCTACATGATACTATTGCTTCTTGATTTTGGCCAAATTCTGCACTATGAGTTTGCAGAGGAATACGGCAGTTTTCAAATAAACTCTTATCCTTCATACTTTCCATACTCTTCATGGAGATAACAGTAGATCAGATGTATCGAATTGAGAACAAGGGTCATGATATGGGATTTTTAAAAAAATTCATGATGGAAAATGCAGGTGCTGCGGCAACAAGAAGATTGGTTGAAAAATTTGGTGATCTGAACTCAAAGCAAGTGTTGGTTTTTGCAGGTATGGGAAATAATGGCGGTGATGGGCTAGTCATGGCAAGACATCTTGCCGGGTATGATTCCACTGTTACGGTGGTCCTCTTGGGACAGCCAGCAGATATACGAACTGAGGAGAGCCGCTGGAATTGGTCTATTCTGGAAAAAATGCCATCAGTAAGACTAATTTCTGGTGGTACCTTTGATACTAAAATGTCCCCTGATGTTATTATAGATGGCATCTTGGGAACTGGAATATCTGGAGATATACGAGAGCCTTTTGCATCTGCGATAAACTATATCAACAATACCAACTGTTTCAAACTATCAGTAGATGTTCCATCAGGACTAGACCCGCAGACCGGTAATACTGTAAATCCTACTGTCAAATCTGATATTACAGTAACATTTCATAAAGTAAAGCAGGGAATCCCAAAGAGGAAAGATCTAACAGGTCAATTATTTGTAGAAAAGATAGGTATTCCACCTGAAGCCGAGGAGGGAATACTGTGAAGGTCCACCAAATCCCAGTTGGAAACATGCAAAATTTTACTTACATTGTAGAGGATGATGACACCAACCAAGCAATAATAATAGACCCGTCTTGGGACTTGGCAGAACTTGAACTAGTTATCAAACGAAACAACCTGAAAATCAAATACATTATAAACACACATCACCATTTTGATCACACACTTGGAAATGATGGTATGGTAGAATCCACGGGGGCAAAAATAATTCAACATGACTCATCTGAATTAAAACATGATATTTCTGTTCGCGATGGCGATGTAATAGAATTTGGTGACTCAAAACTAACTGTACTATACACACCTGGTCATTCCAAGGATAGCATTTGTCTAGTAGGTGATGGGAAAATTTTTTCAGGTGATACTTTGTTTGTTGGTAGCTGCGGCAGGGTGGATCTTCCAGGTGGAAGCTCTAAAGAATTATACCACAGTCTCTTTGATATATTATACAATCTAGAGGACATGCTAGTCTTGTATCCGGGGCACAACTATGGTAACACTGCTATATCTAGCATTGGAGATGAAAAGACCACAAACCCGATATTGCAAAGACGTACAGAAGATGAATTTGTAGACATGATGGGCCAATGAACTACCTTGATGATTTCACACTCTTTGGAAACTATGAAAAAGCATCTAGTTTTATTGATGGCTTAAAGAAAGGCAACTTTCTATTCTCCTTTGTAATATCATACACTAAAACCTGCGAGATACCCGGCCTTACACTTGCTGGAGAAAACACTGAATTACTAAAATTCACTCCTCCTGCTGATGCAGAGTATCTCTATTATGGTAGTTGTAAAACTGTCAAAAAAATTCCCATGACTCCTGATGGAAAGCCAACACCTGCATTGCTTACAAAGTCTGCACTAGAATCCTCAAGCATCCCACACATTGTGGTTAATGCAGGTAGTATGATTTCTCCAAAACTACCCTACATGAGTTCTGAAATGACCCACGGTATGGATATTTCAAAAGAGCCTGCAATGTCTGATTCGCAAGTATATGGTGCAATGGATTATGGCAGAATTGTAGGCCGTACACTAGCATCCTTGACTGACTGTCTAGTTATAGGGGAGAGCATCCCTGGTGGAACTACTACAGCCCTTGCAGTATTACGAGGATTGGGCTTTAAGGCAAGAGTGAGTTCTAGCATGCCTGAGAATCCTGTAGCTCTGAAAAACAGAATAGTCAATACAGCACTTGAAAGACTCTCAAGTAGTGATCCGTATGAAGTGGTTGCAAAAGTAGGTGATCCCATGCTTGCATTTGTAACAGGCATGCTTAGCTCTGCATCCATGACAACCAAAGTCATGCTGGCAGGTGGCACACAGATGGCAGCAGTACTTGGACTAGGATCAAAGCTAGGATTTAATGAAAAAAATACCATTCTTGGCACGACATCATACATACTAGATGATCAGAGTGCTAACCTCAAAAATTTAATCTCTGAAATTTCTGATATTCCAGCAATAGCTGTAAATCCTGGACTTGAGGACTCTACATTTCCTGGCCTAAAGGCGTACTCTGAGGGATTTGTCAAGGAAGGTGTAGGGGCTGGTGGTGCGATAATATCATCTATGATAAAATCCGGATATGGCTCTGGATACTTTATGGATATCGTGCAAAAAGAGTACAATCGAGTATATTCACTTGACCGTCACTGATTTTGCCAAGTTCCTTGGATAGTCAGGATCTGTATCCTTTTCTAGTGCTGCATAGTATGAGAGAAGCTGTATCGGGATTATCTCTGATATAACGTATCCAAATTCGTCAGTATGTGGTATTTTAATCCAATAGTCATACAGATCATTTTCCACATCTGATATTCCGATAATCTTTGCACCTCTGGCCTTAATCTCTCTTGTACTAGTTATTGTATCTGTATATGTAGAGTCGTTTGGGTTTATAATAATAACAAACACATTAGAGTCTATTAGTGCAAGTGGTCCATGTTTTAACTCTCCTCCTGCAATACCTTCTGCATGTATGTATGCAAGCTCTTTTAATTTTAAAGCAGACTCGATGGCAATGGGATAATGGATTCCTCTGCCTAGTACGTAAATGTCTGAAATTTCTTTGATATCACGAGCAACTTTTTTAATCACAGAATGGTCTTTTAGTATTTCTGATACTGCATCTGCAATATTTTGGTGGTTTATTTTTAGTGTATCATATGCAAGTTTATCTAAAAGCATGTACAGTATGATTATTTGTGCTGTAAAGCTTTTTGTTGCAGCAACGCCTATTTCTGGCCCGCAATTCATTCCTATCACTACATCTGATTCTCTTGCAAGTGATGATGTTAGATGATTTACTATGGCTATTATTTTACAGCCTACTTTTTTTGCAATGCTTACTGCTTCTAAGACATCTGCACTCTCACCACTCTGTGAGATTGCAATCAATGTAGAGTTATCCTCAATTACTTCAGAGTGGAACTGTATCTCACTTGATATTATATGCTCGGCTTTTATTTTTGCATGTTTTGAAAATAACTGCTTTGCTATGAATGCTGCATTATAGCTAGTACCACTTCCTGTAATGTACGTGTTTTTAGAGCAATCGATAAGGTCTGCTGCTCTTATGATTGCCTCTTTTGTGCCTTTACCTGCTGTTATGATTGTATTTGGTTGCTCAGATATCTCTTTGATGGTAAAG
>JAPOPJ010000319.1 GCA_026712925.1 Nitrososphaerota archaeon | reverse complement strand
TATTGGAAAAAACATCTAGAATGAAAATGAATGGTGCAAAACTCAAATTTGGCATGGCTGAGCCAGAAAATGAGTCATAACATACGTGGTATAGCAAGGGTCTAAAAACTGCATATACTACCATGCGTAACTAGATGAAGATACAAAATAAAGGTAGGTTTAGTGCAAAACCAAGGGGACAAAAGTGTGTATTTTGCACACTGAAATAATACCCTAGCGAGGACCTTGCTAGAATAGGATTATTCAAAACCAAATGCACTTTGACTCTATGAGGATATGATGAGCAAAAGACGCGCAACCCTACAAGAGAATACTGGAGTTTTAACACCAAAGTGTCTTCTATAGTTGTGCAGAATCCACAACATATCACCTGCTACTATAGGAATAAATGAACAAGTTCCTACAGGGAGGTAAACATGGCATCTGATAAGGATGAACATATCCAAGGCACATGAAAAAGAGATTAAACCCTCAAGAGTATGATGAACTAACTGGCAAATGACATTTTAAAAAAAGAGGGAAAACAGAGATGATAAAACAGTCAATCTTGAGGCAAGATATTGGAATAATATGACTCTAAAAATTGTGTCACGTCAAAAGTGCTTGGTATTATGCCAAAAAACTAGACATATCCATAGACCCAAGATATAGTTGGGCACAAAGATTGAAACAAAACGCCCCACATACGGTACTAGATGAATGCCTGCACAAATAATCAGAGGGTATAATTTCTGTAAATCGCAAAAAATACAGCAAATACACTGCAAAATATGCAGGATTCACGCCAAAGACAAATTGGCATAATTTGCACTGCTTGGCGCAAGCTGCTCAAACCTGATGTACTCAATTAATAATATACTGACATCATGTACATTCCTTGTGGATATGATGTGGTACTTTAATGTGCTAATTGTGTTTACATGCAAATGACTCACATGTACCTTGAGTCTGGAGCTAAATCACACTATACCCCAATTAATGCTGTATCATTATTCCCAGATGGAATGCTAAACCTGAGACTAGACATACAATGGTGTACAGTATCTCAAATGATTTTAGAAAATCCATGAAAACACTCAGAATACAGGAATCTGGAATAACACTCCACAACAAAACAGACACCTAGAGTCATTTCATGGCTGGATAAAGAGTGCATCTGACCACACGAATTTACGCGTTTTCAGGATAGTGTGCTAAAGAGAACATACACTATAACTGCCACAGGATACACTGGGTTATATCACACTACGAATATACCTGTAAATTAAGGGATGGGCATAAATGATGATTACATCATTTGAAAATACATGCAAAAATCACTACTAAAACAAGGGGTCCAGCTCAAAATGAATGCTTTTATATTTAATAATTCATTAAAATAGCATGAATCATAAAAACAAGATTTCATTTACAGTATGCAATGAAGATGGTGGTGGGTTTAGTGCACAGTGTATAGAATTTCCCGGAATTATAACTCAGGCTGAAACAGAGGATGAATTAAAAGATATGATAAATGATGCAGTAAATGGGTATCTTGAATCATTTCCAGATGAGCAAAACAGATTGCAACACATCATGAAAAATAAAGTAATAGAGGTAAGTGTCTAAAAAACTACCTGTTGTGGAGAGACATTTTAAAAGTTTTACACAAACAAGGATTTTGGCAGGTAGGGCAAACGGGTAGCCATATATTTATGACAAATGAAAAAAATCTAAAGGTTACAATTCCTAGAAAAAATGAGATGAAAAAGGGAACATTAATGTCAATAATAAGACAATCTAAATTGGAAAAAGAAATATTTCTAAAATGATATCTATTTTATCATAATGTCATATATTATATGAAAATTATGTCCGCTAGTCATTTGTGTCAATCTCCATCTATTGTGGATACTTTTTCCTGATTATATCAGTGGCCTTTTTGGCAGAAAATGCCTTGAGTAGTCTCGTAGTTGCGTATATCAAGTGAAAAGTGCAACTACTTGTTATGATGTGTGATGTACTCAGACAGGATATAGTAGTGGTGTATTTTCTCTTCAACTCCTGTGGAACCGCTCAAGCTTGCCACTAGTCTGTGGGTGATATGGTCTTGAATTGTTCAACTCTATACCCAAGTTTAACAGTTCATTTTCAAAGCTTGTCAGAGTTTTGGTGCCTGTCTCTCTTGCGGCCTCTACCTACAAAGCACAACTCATTATATGATAGTATGGTGGAATTAGTCCCAAACTTTGATGATATACCTGAGTGATATGACTGCATTTTCAGAAGTGGCTTCTTTGAACTCTTGCACATGTCACGCACCTAG
>JAPOPJ010000201.1 GCA_026712925.1 Nitrososphaerota archaeon | reverse complement strand
TCTTGTGATTTTATCAGTATCGTCAGCCGGATTATCATATGTTATCTTCAAGTCTACATAGTCTCCAGAACTTGTAGTAACGGGTTCTGAGAATTTGATGGTAATCTGGTTGGAGCCAGTGATTTCAGCAGACATTATACTTGGACGCGGATCAAAAACTACTTCATAGTCATCTTCACGCTGAGCAAGCTCATTTGGAGGATTGGCCAAATCTGTAATCTCTTTTTCAATATCAATTGTGGCAGTTGTATCTATATCGAATGTTCCTTGCACAGTCACAAGTATAGTATCAGTCTCATTACCACCAATAATGCTGATGTTTCTAGGAGCATCATCTAGACTAGTATTAGGGGATGTTACCTTGAAGTCTTTAAAGTGATTAACATTTGCCATGACAGGTTCTGAGAATTTGATGCTGATTGTATTAGGACCGGTAAACATTGCTGAAACTATAGTAGGAATCTGACCTGCTTCAACTTGAAGTGCAGAAACTGCATTCATAGTATTTCCACTCAAGTCAGTTACATTTCCTGCGATATCTATTGTACCTGTTGCATCTACTGGTATGGCATTACCAGCAATGTATAATACGACAGTATCACCAGTAGTCGGGTGATCAAAACCAATGATTTCTCGAGATTCATTTGCAGTTATGCCCGTACCGGCAGTTAGTACAAAGTTGCTATAGTCACTAAATGTTGTATAAACACGCTCTGTAAACTTTATGGTAACTGTGTTGTTGTTATCATCATTCCTATCAGTGATCTTGGCAGAAGATACCGCAGGGGCCTGACCATCAAGTACTGGCTCGTTAGTAATACTTTCCATCACAATACCGGTATTGGTGTTTTTTACACCATTGATGTTAATTTTGCCTGTGGCATTTGCTGGCATGTCATTAACGTCATCAGTATCCGTATTTACCAAAGTTATTTCAACAACTCCGTCAGTGATAGTTTGTATAGCAGAGTCAACAGTCCGTGGTTTACTTTCGCCATCAACTGTAAATGTGAAATTAGTCTCACTTACATTCACAGACACATCAAATGTTACAGTCACGGTATTAGGTCCAGTAATACTGGCCACAGATACAGTGGGAACCTGACCAGCGTCAACCTTATGGTCATTCTGTGCATCTAATGCAGCTCCAGATACGCTTCCGATTACAGTACCAGCAATATCTATAGTGCCTTCTGCTTCAGGAGCTATTTTCTCACCAGAGATTGTCAAAATGATGGTATCAGTACCACTTCCAGATATGGACGTGATATTTCTGGAGGTATTTTCACCATTTAGTGTAAAGGTAAAGTCAGACTGTACTGCAT
This sequence comes from Nitrososphaerota archaeon, assembly GCA_026712925.1. Taxonomy (GTDB): domain Archaea; phylum Thermoproteota; class Nitrososphaeria; order Nitrososphaerales; family Nitrosopumilaceae; genus JAPOPJ01. The sequence goes on along the minus strand of JAPOPJ010000201.1, from coordinate 7,204 downwards.
TAACTGGAATGCTGAATTTTATGGTGATTTCGTTGCTGTCAGTAATTGAGGCCGACATTATCGTGGGAATCTGACCCTGTGCAATAGGCCAATCTAGAAAATCAGCATTAGTGTCTGTTCTTGGATTACCATCTTTTAGTACTGCACCAGCATCAGCATTACTACCTGCTTGTGTATCAGTCAGCATCAATGGATTACCTACAAGATCAACCAAACTTGATTGTTTATCATCTTCGTCAGTCTCAGATGATTTTATATCAATTCTCACATCACCATCATCTAGAGATGATGCAATCGCGGAACCGCCGACTGTCAGTGTCATGGTATCACTACCACTACCACTAAATCCAGTGATGTTACGGATAACACTTTCTACTTTAAGATTAGTAAAGTCAGACCACACTGCATTGACTTTCTCTGAGAATTTGATGGTGATCTGGTTGGGGGCAGTAAGTGTTGCACTAGTCAAGTTTGGACTTTGGCCATCAGTTACCATATAGTTAGTGACTGCGTTTACAAAGATGCCATCAGAGTCACGCAAAGAGTCCATTTCACCATCATCAACAGTAGGTGCAACATTGATAGTACCTACTGCATCTGTTGGCAAGTCACCATTCTCAATAGTCAGCATGATCACATTATCCTCTGAAGCAAGGGTCAAATGATCTAAAACATTTACATCAGCAGACACACTTAGTGTTTCACCTGGTGTAATATCAGTACCGCCAGTCAGGGTAAATTTGGTAAAGTTTTCACCCTTTGCCTGAACAGGTTCTGAGAATGTAACTGTAATCATGTCGGGGGCAGTAATCGCGATTGATTTTATAGTTGGAGTCTGGCCTGCTTCAACAGGATATCTTTCAACTCCAACGAATTTAAGAAGAGTTGTATCACCAGAGCCATTATTGGTTCCGCTTATAATATCATCAGTGATGGCGATACGACCAGTGTCATTTGGGTTAAATTCATCAGAAGGAAATGTCAATACGATTGTATTACCCGGAGCCTGAGCAGAATTAGCAACATCATTATAAATTTCGACACTAGTAGGTTCGGTGGCACCACGTTCATTATTTTTATAGAAGGTAACATAATCACTAGCATCCGTATTACTGTTGGAACCATCCTCAAGATCATTGTTTAGTTGAATTGTCTCTGTAAACACAATATGTACCTGAGTAGGACTTACAATCTTTGCAGACATTATTTTTGGGGTTTGACCAGGGTTCACAGGATGATTAGCAGTAAGTGCAACAATAGTGTTAGAGGGTGTTGCATCATCAGTTATGTTAGCAATAGCAGTTTCACCAGTGTCATCGTCATTTAGATCAAGAGATGTCGTAATTATACCCTGGGCAGATGTATCTATTTCATCACTGCTAACTCTGAATTTAATTATCTCGCCAGCAGTGTTGAGAATAGTAAGATTACGTTTGTCAGCATCGGGACCAGTAGTATCAGTACCAACATAAAAATCACCAAAATTGGATCGTTTTACCCCAACGACACGTTCTGAGAACTCGAAGCTAATTTCGTTGGGGCCAGTGATCTTGGCTGATGTTATCTTAGGCTTTTGGCCATCCTTGATTTCAAATGCCATTTCTTTTTTGACTGCGTTACCAGCCGCATCCTTCAACGACGATACAACTGGAGTATCACCTGTATTATCAATGATGGGTGCAATGTTTATTGTACCTGTTGCACCAGTTGTTATTTCATCACCAAGATATGTCAAAATAATGGTAGAATCACCATCATCACCAGTTCCCTGAGCAATAACTGTAGTTACATCGGGGTTCCTAGATGTACCATCATTCAATAAAAGACTGGTAAAGTTATCATAGGACACATCATCACGAGATATAGCTTCTGAGAACTTTATAGCGATTCGATTAATGTTATCTTCAATAGTGCTATCAGGGTTATCAATGAATGTGGCAGATACCACAGTTGGAATCTGGCCTGCTTCAACAAAATGGTTAGTAAGTGGATGACCATCTGTAGCTACAAGTACATTTGGAGTTGCATTTACTACTGGATCGATTGTAGTGGATGATTGCTCACCAGTATTAGCTATATCTATTAAACCAGTTGGATCACCATCAGAATCTGATGTCATGACAAAGTTGATGAAACCAGTTGTTTCAGGAGCTAGTGGAGGACCGCTCAGTGTCAATATATGAGTTGGAGCAGTAAGAACACCAGTATCAACAGCAGCAGCAACAGCAATAGGTGCACCTTGAGCATCAACACTCACACCAGCAATACCATTGACATTAAGTCCACGATAGGCATAGTTGGCCGTGGTAGCTACAACAGACTCGGTATATACTATTTCAATCTGAGGTTTGAGAACAGCAGTAAGAGGAGTATTGATGGGATTACCATCATTGTCATTGTCAATAATTCTAACAGATTTTATCTGTGGAGCTTGACCGTCAAATATAGGGAAGTCAGGAACTTGTGCAAGGGGTTCAGGAGAACTAGCTCTATTCTTGATTATATTAACTGGTTCGCTAGCATCAACGGGGGTAGGATTCAATACTATAGTTGCACGTGCATCAGTACCCAATGGTTTACCATCAATGATTAATCTGTAAATCTTTCGTTCCTCAACATGCGCCGTATTTAAGACATTTCTAGTGGCATTGTCATCCACAGATGTACCGTCAGCCAACGTACCAAAAATAGTAACATCACCAAATGCATTCTTGGTTACACCAGTGACGGGTTCTGAGAACTCTATAGTAATTTGATTGGGTCCAGTAAACTCAGCCTTTACAGCAGTTGGTGCAGTCTGTGCAAAGGACTCGCCAATCAATGGGAAAGCAGCTACCATTGAGAGAGCTAGTAGTGTGAATGCAAAGTGTACAGTCTTCATCTTAAATCATACCCCCCATATCTTGTAGGGCGGACAGATTTACAAAAATGCCTTCTGTACAATAGGCTTCAAAATAGTTTGCCGCCACAATACGTGGCACTAACACATTACATTCTGCTTTCATGTTACGTGTACGTGGCAATGTGGGTATATAAACATAATGTTAAATTTTATCAACCATTTCCAACCAAATCATTCATACTAATTACACATCATAACTTCATACTTAACCATACAAAACACATCCATTTCCAGACCATACCCAAAATAACACAATCACATATCACAAAAAATCCATTACACAAATCACCACATCTAAAGTCACCATTCCACCACATCCCTCAATATCCCCTACATTTACTCCTCTTACCACATATTGTACAAACCCAAAGTTTCTCTGGAATCATATTCCATTTGCAAAAATACATGTGATCTCCAAACTCTTTTGAATACAGATATGATCTCAATTGGCCATCTTTTGTAGCCAATCTTCCTCTTCTGATACCTGTAATTTTCTTTTTTGCAATGCTACCAATGCGTGTATTCTGACTACGGAGTTCTCGTACCATTTCTCATGCATCACCTACACTTTGTGCATCTTGTTTGAATCAAAAATAGTTTGACTCCATTTGCATAATTTCATGTTTTTACATAATGCGTACATTATACAAGTACACCTCATAGGAGATGGATTACAGTACACACAATGAGTGGTGATATACCTTCTGCAAACATGTTGGGGACAAGTGATTTTACACATAGTGAAATCATATACGCATATTTCTCCACAGATTAGTATCATGTGTACGTCATGTATGTTTTCTACTTTACATTCTATCTCTACATTTTATCTCCTCACCATATCTCATCACCATATCACAACTGTTCCTAGTGGATTTAGTATAGAATCACCATATCTTGTCATCAGTTATCATAACTTCAAGTATTTAGTATCAGCATCTGCCAGCACTACATCTTGATAAATCAACAGCGCACCTTCTATTTTTTGTATTAATTGATCTTGGTTAGCTTTATGCCAGGTGTATCTAGCAATATGATTTTCTGTCAGATATATGCATAAAACCATCATAAATCTTTACATTAATTTATTCTACGCCACAACACAGTATAGTATATCGTGTTGTATTCTAGTGTTTTTGCAATGAATTAGGACAGTTATCTGTTGTAATCCACATTCTCAGCATGGTTGCAAGCACGATAACTCCAACTTGAATGGAGTAACTTTTGGAGTCGCTGAATTTAGTTCATTTTTCCAACTTGGATCATATGATTAGGTCCATGTTGTACATATTGCATTATCACATACTGCCAACAAATGCCATACACTCTAAAGCTTTTTCAGTTTGTCAAAATATCATATATTTGACCTGATAACTTTGAAATTATGCAACAGGCTTTCCGTGTCGCGTTTCTTTTTACAATAAAATATGAATTTCTTTCAACTAAAATCCACATCATAAATCGCAATATCGATTCCACTATTATCTTGACCATATAGTGTACAATTTTGTGATTTCTCTCAAGAGGGTTTTAGCAGCTAATTTCTCCAACACAGTGATGCATTCCACCTCACAGACTTTCAAGATATCAGGCTCAGCACCATATCATTTATCTGCACAATTATTTATGATATTTAGGCGATCTTTTCAGAACCATACTACTCTACCCCATGAACTCCTTTCCAAGCACATTTTCCGCGCAAAGCATTCTGAGAATCAAAAAATCTCAACATTCCACCACGATATACAATATTCTCACATAGTCTACGTGCACTCGTGTTTTAAGCACCATAACCAAAATCCGTCATATACGCTAATATCTGTAAGCTAGATGCTCTTACCTGTTGCAGATGAAAACAAAAATGTTGTAGCAGAGCCAGCAATGCCAGCAAAAATTGCAATCAGAGCAATATCATTCATATCTATTGATACTAGTAAGTGTAGTGTATAAAACAATACGGCTGTTGCAATTAATGTCCTGATTAACCGCGTCTCTTTTATAAAATTCCCCAAACAACTCATTTTCCCAGCACAGTTATCATTTTTCTTTAAATCACATATCATTACAATCATGTGAGGTTTTCTACAGAATAAAATAGTTATCATATCAGGCAGTCCGTTACATAAATCACCATACCTAAAGAAAAGTCACGATTTCACCACATTCCTCAATATCCTCTACATTGCCTATCTTACCATTTGTTGTACAGTATCACCCCACATATCTTTAGACAAATACACGTTCTTGTTTGAAAAAATGTGATACAATTGATATAATGTTTGCAATTACAGTTCAGGATATTCTCCAGATGCGAGTTTGCTAGTCAAACCATCATTCTTGTGCTAGTGTAATCAAATAAGTCTAGTATTTGACAGAAAACCATACCATCATGCCTAAAAACGACTAACCAGATAACTTTGGAATAGTTCTCAGGGCCTATCAATGCCAAGTCTTAGACAAAACAAAAATCCAGTAATGATATAATTGGGACATGTTTGGTGATTCATCTGAGGTCGCCACAACTTTACAGTAAATACACCATAACAAAAATTACACTTCATTAAATCCATGTTACTCTATACCACTCCACATGGATACTTTAAAAAGATTTTCTATGATTTTGTCTCAAAATATAACATAGTTGGTATAGATATGACTTGTATGATTTCTCTGACAGAATAAAAGTACGAAATTTATAGAATTGTGCAAATTAATAGTAACGAGTCTGTTGTAACCCTGTCTAAGACTATTTTTGGGTGCTTTCTGTGCCTGAAAACAGAATTACCCAACAAAATAGCATCATAACTTTTTTTAATGTAAATATTTTAATAACAACGATGGATTTTACACCTGAAATGGAACAAGTTTGGAACAAAGGCAGAAAAATTCCAGGTTCTGATGACAATGTGTGGAGGTTGGACGTTTATGACAGTAAGATACAGCGGAATGAATATGGAAACCGAAGATCAAGACATGGTTGGGAAATTGACCATATCCCTAATGGTGGTGATGACATATCAAATCTTTAACCATTACAATGGGAAAATAATGTCAAAAAAAGCAACGGTCAGTTGCAATGTTAGGTGGCATATATCCCACTAGATATAGAATACATAACAACAGATTTCCCCAAATTTGGCACTTTTGCCGACTATACCATGTCAGATTAATCCGAACTATCTGGCATGCACAGAAATTTGTGTACAGACATACATTGGCAGTTTCCCAGTACTTTGATATGTGACCATATCTGCACTGTAAAACCATTTTGACATACCATACATATCAAAGCCCATTTTGCAGATTCTAAAGAATCCAAAAATCTCAAATTTGTCATTTATAACGGACATATCTAGGTAAAACGGCTGAAATTAGTCAAAGAGTCAAGTTTGGTGAAGAATCGCACACCCGTAAGACACATGTATGCACGGAGCCATGTTTTTACCTAGTCTTAATATGGTAAAATTACCCAACATATCATACCTCAATGAATCCTTTTGGCAGAGCATAATGATTTTCTGAGGAATCTGATAGTTCTATCTCAGATAATGGTTTTCAGGACAGTTTGAAAGACTGTTATCGATACATTGGGTACTGGCCAGCATCTCAGATAATGTATTGTGTTGGGGTATGAGATTTTCTCTTGGAATTGTGTAAAGTGTGGATTAAATTAGAACTTGAGTGGGAAATGGCCAAGTTTTGCCAAGTTTTTCAAATAATGGTTTGTGTGATACGTTATGCGACTCTTGGATGTGTTTGAGTAGTGGACCAGGGGATTTATCAAGATCCTCTACGAATTTTTCAAATGATGATTTGTATGATACGTTATACGACTCTTGGATTTGTTTTAACTGTGGACCAAAGGATTTATCAAATTCTTTAGAAGCATTTTGCATGACTTTTCCAATTCCCTGCAAAGATGTTGCAAATTTTTGCATGGCCTTTTCAAGTCCCTGAAAACACTCTGCAAATTTACGTATAGTGGGATTCGAATCTATCGGTATTTCAATCATAATACACATACTACTTGATACTAGTATAAAAATACGACTTAAAAAATATCAGGAAATTTAATCTGTTTGTATTCATGTAGTGACATAAATTACAGTGTCCCGCGTTACACAAATCTTTATCATGACATGTATGATTACAGATTTACTATTGCAACTGTTGCAATACCAAAGACAGCAATTGTAAGGAGGATAATTGTACCCAGATCAAATCTTTTTGCGGACATGTTTGATATTACCATTGCTTATAATGTCTTTTGATTCTTTCCCAAATTTGATGCTTTTGCCAATC
>JAPOPJ010000276.1 GCA_026712925.1 Nitrososphaerota archaeon | reverse complement strand
GTTAGGATATGGTGTTAGGATATGGTGTTAGGATATGGTGTTAGGATATGGTGTTAGGATATGGTGTTAGGATATGGTGTTAGGATATGGTGTTAGGATATGGTGTTAGGATATGGTGTTAAGCTATGGCATTAGGTCATGTTGTTAATCCATGTTGTTAAGATATATTGCAATGCAAATATATCGCTCCAGACATTGTCTGCTACACGCAAAATAATCTGACTGCTGTCAATCCACATCTTACAATACTTGCAGATGGTACAACTGCCATTCAAACTAGAGTATGATTCACCACACTATTTTACAAATGCAAAGAATTTCACAATATGGTTTCTTTCCTGTAGTATACTTGTATATCATGCATGCAAAGATATTGCACACCAACACTGTTGATGTTCATATAACTAGCAACATTATATCAAGCACCACACTGTGAGCTACAGTAACCTACTGTCATATCTCTTCATGCAACACAAGTCGCAACCACGTTAACAGTGCCTCTTTTCATACTCGTATAATATTCGCGATATCACCACATGTGCATCATACGATATATTCCCTACAGAGTATAGACAGTCAATTTTATTCTGTACTTGACTAGAAAAATGCCCTTTCTGAAATGCACCAACAACTATACATGACTTTTCATCTAGAATGGAGCTGACTTTCTCAAATGATGCAGGTTTGCCCTCAGTGGATAGACCCACGACTTGTGATGGTCCTAGTCTGTTAATCATTTCTGGAAACGTCTCTCTATCCAAATTCAGCAGTTGGTTTTCTGCTCCCTGTACAGTTCCATCCCTGAACAATTTTTCTACAAGTCCTGCAAAACGGTGATACGACTTTGGTATTCTGACGTTTCTCCCAAATGTGATTGTATGATTATTTGTAGTATGAAGATGAACTCCTACCTGGCCCATTTCATATAATGGCGTGTCTGTTGCAGCAAGAACAGAGACATGTACAAGATCCGGCCTACCCCGCTTTATCTCATCTTTTATTCCCTTCATTGCTGCAAAATGCCAAGAGTTGTCAAGTAACATTTCTGATGGCTTTTTCTGCTGTCTCTTTGCATGTGACAGAATTGACGGGTGTTTTTGTAGATTCTGTGGAATTATTTCCAATGATGACTCGGCAAGCACCAATGATAACATACTATTACACTACACCCAGACATATCATATCCACAATCATATCAGAAAGCACGTTGCAGTAATAGTTCCATCTAGCCAGAAGTACATCCGCTATACCCGCATTCGATACATATGCTACAGCCCTCTACAAAGACTAAATTGTTTTTGCATGTAGGACACAATCTGTCTTCTGCAACCTCTTGTCTCTGTGGTTCTGGTTGTATTTTTTCATCATGCACACGTAACTCTAGAGCACTATTCACTTGTGATTTTATGTATGGATTTGTTATGGATGTAGTGACATAGGTGGTGACATAATTACTTGGGCAGACCTCAAATGTCTTTTCTGCATTCTCGCTTGTCATGTGGAGTACTTGTTTGTGCCTTGAGCCATCACGATATACAGTTATCCCCTTGAGTCCCAACTCGTGTGCAAGCAGATATGCTGACTTTACATCCTCTGCTGTGACATCATACGGCATGTTTATGGTCTTTGCAATAGCATTTCCAATCCAATCCTGCCACACTGCTTGGGCCACTAGATGATCAGACCAATGAATATCCATTGCAGTCACAAAGATGCGTTGCATCCATTCTGGAATCTCTGGTATTCCCTTCAGAGAGCCGTAGTTATCTGCTATCTTTGCAAGAATCTCATCTGTATATAGGCCATTTTCTTTGAGAACCTCCTCTACTATTTTATTTGTATAAAAGAATCTGCCCACAGTGACACGTTTTTCAAACACGAGTGCAAACGCAGGCTCCATCCCATTAGAGCAGTCTGCAATCATGGATAATGTCCCTGTAGGGGCTACAGTCGTAGTCAACACGTTACGTATGCCATACTTTTTTATCTTTTCAATCAAAGCATCCCACTCAAATGAATGGGATTCTTTTGGCTTTTCATAATATCCTGCTACTGGAATCTTTCCCTCTGGGTATTCTGTCTTGGAGCACAGCGGGAACTCGTCTCTAGACTTTGCAAGTGCGACGCTCTCTTCCATGGAATAATAAGTGAGTGCCTCAGATAATTTTGATTGCAAGTCGTATCCTTCTTTGGAGTTGTATGGTATGCGGAGTTTATACAGTAAATCTGCCACACCCATCACACCTAGTCCAATTCTTCTAGATTCTTTTGATGCTACATTAATCTCCTCTACCGGATAGTTATTCACATCAATAATGTTATCAAGGAATCTTGTCGTCTTACGTATTGTCTCCTCATATCTCTGCCAGTCAAACTCGTACTCACCGTCGGCTTTTCTTTTTACAAGATTTGCCAAGTTAATTGAGCCAAGATTACATGACTCATACGGATACAAGCTTTGTTCACCACACGGGTTTGTGGCCCTCAGCTGGGACTGCCTTGCTTTTGCAAACACGTTATACTTGTTTATCTGATCAAAAAAGATGAGTCCCGGCTCGGCGCTCTTCCACGCAGACAGTGCAATCAAGTCAATTAGTTGATGTGCATTAACTTCTTTGACTGGCTTTTTATCACGCGGACTACGCAACATGTACTTGCCGTCCTTTGTGTTGACAAGCGAGTGCCAAAAGTCTTCCCACACACCTACACTGACATTAAAGTTCTCAAGCACACCTGGCTCGGTCTTGTTGGTGATGAATTTTTCCACATCTGGATGCCATACCTCTATTATTCCCATGTTGGCACCACGTCTCTTTCCGCCTTGCTTGACTACCTCTGTTACCGTGTTTATAATATTCATAAAAGATACAGGACCAGAGGCAACACCAGATGTAGATGCAACAATGTCTCCTTCTTGGCGCAAGTCAGAATAATTTATCCCCACCCCGCCGCCAGACTTGAAGATCAGTGCTGCATCAGATGTAGACTTCATTATCTTTTCCATATCATCTGGCATTCCAAGCACAAAGCATGCAGAAAGCTGTCCTAGCCTGCCGCCGGCATTCATCATTGTTGGTGAGTTGGGTAGAAATTCTTGACTGGTCATCATCTCTAGATATTCATCTATCTTGTCTGCATAGTTGTCAAGCTGTTTGCCTGCAAGCATTGTGAGTAGTTTTTTAAAGCTCACCTTCATCTGTCCCTTAGAGGCAAGCATGATGTAGTGATTTATCAGGCTCCTAAAATGCCATTTGTTTAAAAAATAATCCCCAATCTTAAACTTGTAGTTAAAGTTATCTAGTTTTTCAAGGTACGTGCGAGCTTCCTCAATATCCTGAGTATGATTTCCAGATTTCACAAACAGATTGGCATCATACAGCATATCTCCTATTCCAACAAGAATTGCCACTCTCTCAAACATTTCAGTAGGGGTCTCGGTGATCTCGTTTTTGCCGTTCCTCATCAGATATCTAGAGGCCAAAACCCTAAGACAATTGAGATCAAACTTTTTTGAGGTAGCATCAAGGGACTTTGCATTAATGACCTTCATCTTCTCATCTCTAAGCTTGCGCCTCTCATGTCTATACACGATGTATGCCTTTGCAATGTCGCTATTACCGCTATCAATAAGCGTGTACTCTACAATATCTTGTATATTCTCCACACTTGGAACGCGGCTAGTTGTAAAGCCCTGCTCTACTAGTCTGTCAACTACCTTGTCTGCTAGTTGATCTGCTAGTCCACGATCAGCATCAGATGTTGCAGCTAGTGCTTTGAATATTGCACTAGAGATCTTTTCCTTGTTAAAGGTCGCTACCGTACCACTACGCTTTCGGATCTCAACGATCGTATTTTCCACTTGTGAATTATCCAGTTATAATCTCCCCGTAAGAGGGTATGATTAATGTGGTTATAACTGTGTGCATAAAAAAATTTGAGTGATTCGTCAATGCAATATTAACGTCAGTATGAAAATCATATTTTCTTAATTTCTGTTTTGGCATGACGATAATCGCTATCGAAAAATGATCGTTAACTTGTGGAAAACAACCCCAATCGGGATCGGCTTGACGAAATTCAGATTATGTAAGGGGACTTGCATCTAGGACACTTGTCCATAAATGATTCATCTTTGAATCCACACTCACTACATATGGGAACAGTCTTCATCGGTTTAAATGCAGGTACGAGTTCCGCCGTCTTTTCTATGGACTTTTTAATCTCGTCGACTTTGGCATTTTTATTGATTGCCAGCACGACTAGTAGACCACCATTTAGTAGTTTAGAAAGTTTATTGTACTCTGATATTGGATCAGACTTTGCAGTATGGCCATCTAGATTATCCGAGTGAAGCACCACTCCTTGGGTGTAAGAGTCACCTTCAGTGGTGTTAAGGGCCGAATTTTTGCCATATTTTTCAGCATCTAGGCGTGCAAATCGCTCAGAACTCTCAGTTTCAGTCATGGATATAGTCACAGGACTGCCAAACTCTTTGGCTTTTTTGGAGGCAACATCAACTACTGTATCAATGACCTTGTATAGAATGCTCCTTCCCTCGCGATTATCCTTGAATGCAAGTATGTCAAATACAGCTTCCCTCAGACCCACCAAGTTAAGCACGAGTGAGATGGAACTTCGTTGCATATATTGAGTGTTCTTGGCAAGTAGTGGATTGAGTCCACGTCGTGTAAGATCTGTAATGTCTTTCTTTCTCATTGCCATTGCAGCTAATGCTGGCTTGAGTAATAATACGAGCCTTGCCCTAAAGTAGGTCTCATCTTTGTTTGATTCAAAAGCAAGTCGCGGTAGATTGATTGATACTGATTGGAGTGTGATTCCTATTGGGCCAGAGCCCTTGGTAGCTGTATTTATGATGCCAGTACTTGCAGTTTGTCCCTTTACAAACATTACCTTTCCACCAATAGAAATAATTTCTGCAAGTGCTTGTGACACATTTGAGATCTTGTCCTTGTCATAGCCGATAAGTAAGCCTACTTTGGGGACAGGTGTCATTCTTGCATAGTTTTTGTACGCATTAATTATCGCGTTGACTACTTTGTTGTCTGTGCCAAGCTGGAGTCGCAATGAGATGCTAGTGCCAGCTTCATTATACTTTGAGGATGTAGATACTGTTGCAAAGATATCAGTTAACTTTTGTTCAAGTTCTGGGAGGGACTTTGTATGCTTGGTGAAAAGCTGTGTAAATCCATCTAGCACTATTTCCTGCGAGGCCTCTTTTGAGAGTAGTGATAATATTATGGTAGCAGCTGATGCTATCTCACCGAGTTGTTTTGATAGCGGGACACGTGAGACATCAATATACTTTCCACCTAGAGTGATTCCCTGTGAGAGTAGTTCCTGGACATTTACAAATAGTGTGTCAGGTATTAGTGACCACGTCCCAGGATTAGTCACATGCAAATCACCACCTAGATGCGCGTCTGCCACATCTTTTGGTAAAATGTTGGTAAGCAAATGTTCTGAAAAGATGCTTTTTCCCGTGTCAAAGAGCAGTCCCTCTACACCATTATTAGCATTATCAAGATTGGTAAGCATCTCTTGGATGTCAAATACAGGCAAGCCTAGGCGTGCAAGCTTGTTACGATACTCCTCATGGCCGTGCTCTAATAGGACAGAATTGACCATTTCTCGGATTAAAGAGCCTGTAAGGTATGTTGTTTGGTACTTGTAAATACGATTTTCGACTTCTTCTGTGATCTTTTGCGCTAGTTCTAGTGGAAGACTACCCTCACGAACTAGGGATTGGATAATCTTGTGGGAGTTGAACTCCTCGATTGATTCATGTGATGTCCTGACATACATTTTTCCGCTCTCAATGATTGAGCGTTCCTCTATCTGCCTTGCCAAGCTCAGGACAAGCTTGCCAAGGTTTGTAATGGTGTAGCGTCTTTCAGATTTGTTTAGTGCGACAAGGGACTGTCGCAAAAGCTTTCTCAAGTGGTATGCAAATTTTCCACTCTCTTTTTTGGATTTAAATCCTGCTAGTGATTTTAGCTCAGAGTATGTCAGTGGACCTTTTGAGTTCAGGATGCGCAGTATGTCGATTCTGTTCGGGCTTGCCATTACCGAAAAGATCATTCTTACGCGTTTTGATGTGGACTGATGAATACCACTTCTCTTGGGTTCCTCAGCGGTTTCCCTCAACTCCATAACATTCAGACAAAAGATCAGGTAAATAAGACTTGTGACTGTTGATCTTTTGGCCTAATTTTCCTGTACATCAAGGGAAAATTCCGATGTGGAGAGTTTTTGTCCGCATGAGGGACACTTGCCACCTGAAGAGTTTACAGTATCTCTGATCGATTTTAGCATTTTCATGCTTGCAATCTTTTCACCGCATTTTCCGCATGTTACATCTACTGACATGATACTAGTTGATTTTGTATAGCTATTAAGAAATGCTTTTAAAAAAATTTAATAATTAAAACAAAAAAAATTACTGCTTTTCAATGATTATACCACGTTCATCAAAGCCAGTGATTTTAGCTTTTATTCCAACCGGGAGATCATCTGGTGTGGAAATTCCCCCCATGAATCCAGAAATTCTCAAGTCCACACCATCTAGCTTGAGGACAGCAAAGGCGTATGGTGTATATTTTTCAAACCCAGCTGGTGCAACTGTAATTATGGTATATGTGGCAATCTCTCCTGTACCATCTAGCAGGACATCCTCATATTCCTTACTACCGCACTTTAGGCAATAATATGCAGTAGAGAGATGCAGATAGCCACACTTTGTGCATTTGTGGGTCAAGAGTTTTCCCTGCTTTGCATACTCTTTTACTTGTTCTTCGGCAGACATTTTAAATACTCTGAAATACGTGTACTGCGCAGCTTGCACCAGTGGCACCAAAGTTGTGTGTTAAACCGATTTTTGCGTCATTGACGGTTCTTGCGCCTGCGTTTCCGGTAAGCTGATCATACATTTCCACCACCTGTCCTATGCCTGTAGCCCCTATAGGATGACCTTTTGACTTGAGTCCACCTGATGGATTAATTGAAATATCAGAATTTAGGCTCGTTTTGCCCTCCCTTACTGCCTCGACGCCCTTTCCCTTTTCAAAGAAGCCGAGATCTTCAGTATCTACTACCTCGGCAATTGTAAAACAATCATGCACCTCTGCAAAGTCCACATCCTTTGAGCTGATGCCGGCCATCTTGTATGCTGCCTCTGCTGCAATCTTTGTACTAGGAATGGTAGTCATTTGCTCACGACCTTGCAGTGCAGCTGGTGATCCTCCTCTGCCTGAGCCGATCACTTCGATATAGTCACCACCATGTTCCTTTGCAAACTTTTCAGAGCATAAAATTACAGAGCTTGCACCATCTGAGAACGGACAGCAATCATAAAGCTTGAGCGGACTTGCAACCACAGCAGAGTTCATTACATCATCTACGGTAATTTTTTTTTGCATGTGTGCCTTTGGGTTTAGTACACCATTGTCATGATTCTTTACGGCAACTTTTGCAAAGTCTTCTTCTGTTGCATCAAATTCTGTCAAGTACGCTCTTGCCATAGATGCAAATAATCCTGGAAATGATGCGCCTGCTTGGCCTTCATAGAAATAGTCAGAGCAATATGCAAAGTATGTAGTGGTCCATTCGGTTCCGGTGTGGGTTACCTTTTCAACACCGGTAGCAACAAGGCAGTCATAGAATCCTGCCGCAATATTTGCAAATGCTTCCCGAAATGATACTGAGCCACTGCCACATGCAGACTCTATAGTTAGTGATGGTTTGTCCGGGATTCCCAATCTACTCATTAGCACCGGGCCAATGTGTACTTGTTTGTCTGCAATGCCAAACACGTTTGAAATGTAAGATGCCTTGATTTCTTTTGGTTCAATTCCAGCACTATCTATTGCCGCAACAGAGGCCTGTGTGGTAATATCTGCAATGCTGTCAGCTAGCTTTCCATATTTAGTGCTTCCAGCGCCAAGAACGCAAACCTTTTCCACAAAAAACACTACAAAAGTCCCTATAAAAATCGTATCAGCAAAATTATCAACATCATACCTCTGAGATGATATAACACATCACAGAATCCTGCATGATGCATTACTCATCCCGGCAGAGCTTTTGCTATTTTGCTCCTACCAGATAGGCTAAATGTGGTCATGCTAGAATGTGGCCATACTACAATACTTGGCATTTAAATTCCCAGATTACAATATATCATGGAAATGAAACATGTCTGGGCCATGCTAGCATCATACCATCATAGCAGAATAAATGGGGTTCTGCTACGCCTTAAATACTCTAGGCATGTAACAGGCTGGAAAGTCAGGGTTTGTAAAAGGAATCACGCATCTAAAGAGCTGTATGATGGCAGATATTACTCATTTACAGAAATGCTTACAGGGTTACTCACAGAAATGCTTACAGAAATACTCGTAGAAATATTCTCAAAATATCTACAACACACCATGATGTATATCATGATATGTACCATGATGTATATCACAATATGTAGCACGGTATGTAGCATGGTACATGCAAGACCAAATTCTTCTGTAATGTATCATCATGTGAATGGTATATTTGTGAAAAAAAATGAATCAGCTCTCAAATTCCGATACTGTAAATGTAAATACATGTATGTTGACATTTTGGCAGAATCAACACAACGAGAACCAATCATATCAACCTGGTATGATGTGCAAAATGTATCATGTGGTATAAGATATGACAACCAAACAGCTAAAAAGTTGACAGCATGTGTAAAAGAAACAAATACAATACTGTTGCAAAAGAATACAAGAATTAGACAGATATATGATTCTGCATGTAACAACTATAAACTTACAAATCATATCACTAGGAAGATGTTTCATAACATTAGGAAAACAAATCATACAGAGACAAACCAAATCATAGAATCAAAAAATGTTATATCCCAAAATCTAGAAATCATTATGAGTTTTGTCAAGCAAATAAATATCTCAGATCGGGGCAAAATCTATCACAATACAAAATATAAAAATTGGAACAATCTAATTTTACAAATCACACTACCCAATAATACACAGCATACATACCAAACTTTTAGCAACACATGTAAAGGCATACACTTGAAACACTCTACGAGTAGAAAAATGATAAAGCATAATCATGTGATGTATCGCATGCAGTATTACATTTACAATAATATTATTTACAACCATCACATCATTTACAATAATATAATTAACAACAGTAATGTCATTTGTAGTAGTACCACAGGAATTGATATAATCAATTTAGATGCTAAACTATTCATCGCGATAGGAACAATATCTAACACATCTCACAACGACACATACATGACATCTATACCAAAACACACACTATTATCTCTAGCATAAATTTGGTTGATCATGTCACGCAAAACCAACAGCACCAGAAAAACCGGGCAGAAAAAAATCACAGTCAGACATATAGTAAAAACTACAAAGTTACAAACAAGTATATTCAAAAAAGAGATCATCCAGTATCTTGATGGCAATGGATATCTGTCGTGGTCTGTAAAAGACAGAAAATATACGATTCTTGGCACAAATTCGCCTAAAAACGGCTTGGTCAGGTGCCCTGTGTGCGGATTAGGTCAGCTTATGATCATCAGATCAAGGACTACAAAAAAACGATTCATTGGATGTTCCAACTTTCATGGTGGCTGTAGTGCCTCATCCCCATTACTCCAAAAGGCAAAACTCAGGGCAATAAAGACAGCATGCAAACAGTGTAAGTGGCCAATGGTGATATATCGCTATTCAAAAAAACAAAAATGGACCAGACAGTGCTCCAATTTTAACTGTATTAGCAGAAAGCCAGCTAAATAGAGTACACGTCAGGTCTCATATTCTTTAAGAGTGGTAAAGTTTTACGAATTTGTTTTATTCTGTTTAGATCAATTTCTGCAAAACCCATTCCTTGTTTCTTTTTCATATCAAGTAGTATCTCTCCAAATGGACTTACTACTAAACTTCTCCCGCAGTAAATGTTGCCAACTTGATCAGGTGCTACCACATAACAGCCGTTCTCTATGGCGCGTGTCCTGTTTATTGCAAGCCAGTGTTCTTCTTTCATGTTTCCTTTGACCCAAGCAGATGGTGCAACCAGCACTTGGGAGCCAGAGGTTGCAAGCAAGCGCGCCATCTCTGGGAATCTCAAATCATAACATATCATCATGCCAACTTTGCCAATTCCAGTTTTTACAGGTTGTGCAATTTTTGAGCCGGGCATCATTTTATCAGACTCACGAAATCCTAGCGCATCATACAGATGGACCTTTCTATATGATGAAACCACCTTGCCAGATTTTGATACTACAAATGATGTGTCATAGACGCGATTTTTTCTGCCGCTTTTTTCGTAAAACGTTCCCACTACCCAGATACGATTCTTCCTTGCAGATTGAGCCACGGTACAAACAAATTCGCCGGTGATTTTTTCTGCCATACTGGCAAGAGCCGCCGGTGTCTGCGATGAATCAGTATAAAACATCATAAACTCTGGAAATGCCACCAGTTCTGCACCGCTTTCAGAGGCTTTGCGGATGTATTCAAGGATTTTTTTCAGATTAGTGTCCTTTTTTGTCGATGCTTTGAACTGGACTAGTGCCACTTTCATACCATACCCGGGCACTGTTCAGAATAAAAGGATACGTGAATGTGCTGAATTTCACTACCCAGAGAATTGATTCATTTCATTCTCAACATTCAGAGTTTTTTCCCCGCCAAGAACCAGTTCTCCTTGGGGTTCTCATCAAACACTACAATGACATGCTCTTCTTTTGTCTTGAGAATCTCTACTGCTGACTTTGTTACTGCCTTTGCAAACTCGGATTTTTGCTCCTCGGTTCTTCCCGGGTACATGGATACTGTGATTAGCGGCATGATGCTGTTGTATTTTCCACAGATTTATTCTTTGATAATATAGCTCTCATACCACGATTATCATGATTCAAGCAGGACTGAATGGTGCAAAATCCTACCATATAGAGGTATGATTCCACCATGACGCCAGAGTTGCATCACTACATATTCAAACTATGATATCTTGACCTGTCATACTGACAATTTTCTGGTGTAACAGGGATTCTTTTAAAAAAACTTTGGACGATGTAATTTTAAAAGTTTTTAAACAAATTTTACCACACCATACCATGAATGTTGAGATAGTTAGATCCCCCCCATTGTGTGGGTAGGCGTGTTTGCAGTATCTTTATCACTATTTGGCATAATGTTTGAGGATGTCATTGCACAGACACCTAATGCCAATGCAGGGCCAGATCAAATTGTCGGGTTTGGTGAAATGGTCACACTTGATGGTTCTGGCTCGACTCCCCCACCTGGGGGCACTATCACATATTCTTGGCTTCAAGATTCAGGAACTAATGTTGTCCTTTCTTCTGATAACATACAACCCACATTTACTGCACCAAACAGTCCTACAACACTAGTTTTTGAATTAGAGCTATATGATAGTTCGATTAGTAGTAGTTCGATTGATAAGGTCACCATAACTGTTCTAGGTCCACAACCACCTGTTGCAGATGCAGGACCACCCCAGACAGTCAGATATGGTGATACTGTAACACTAGATGGAAGAGGTAGTACAGATCCTAACGGTGATCAAATTTCATATTCTTGGACTCACACTTCTGGACTCAGTGCAAGTCTCACCGGTGATGACACCGAACAACCAACATTTACTGCACCATCATCTACAGGAACAATAACATTCACCCTTACAGTAACTGCTGGCACGGATTCTGACACAG
>JAPOPJ010000046.1 GCA_026712925.1 Nitrososphaerota archaeon | reverse complement strand
CAGGGACATGTTGTGTTTGATTCTCGTACATCTTGGTATATGCATGCCAAGGTTTTGACAGGTTATACAGTTACATTTGATGTGGGATTTCATCCCGTGACATCAGATGAACAAGTAACATTAAACCTTGTAGTGTATCTTGATGAGAATTTCAATGGTGTGTATGATGCAGATGAGCGCACTGTAGGTGGTTTGGATTACTTTTGCATCTACACATACACCATAGGATATGTGGGATGTCCAACTTTTGATGATACAGGGAGGACATCAGTGAATGATTTGGTACCTGCTGACTTTGCAGTACTAGTGGATGTAGATATGCTTGCAGATGCAGGATATGTGTGGTTTACTACAAGCTATACACTATATGGTGACTCTGGTATGGAGCATATTTTGGTACCGCCTTTGATACTTGACCCGGAACCGGGCGCTATCTACACCATGATGATTGGGCTAGCATGATTCAGAGTATGTCTTGGTACCCATAATTCAAAACATGTTACTGAAACGTGTCAGGAATTATGTTTTGCGTATTTTGCTAGTATGCCGCAGATGCATACCAAAAGTGGTGCAGACAGAACTAGGGATGTCCCTGTGTTGAATCCTTCTGGAAGTAAAAACATGGATGCCGCTATTGTTGTTGACAGGCATGCAACGCCGACCTCAAATATCTTGGTATTTTCTAGAGAGAATATGATATCTTCTCTAAATCTAGTACTAGCGACTAAAGAGTTTGGTTGTGTGGATTGCTCAATCAGAGAATATGTTTTTGTCTCTTCTGATACGGCAAGCATTAGATTTTCAAAGTTTGTTTCATCATCTGCAAATGACTCATAGTCAGAACTGGTTTGTTCTTGCTTG
Source organism: Nitrososphaerota archaeon (assembly GCA_026712925.1). GTDB lineage: Archaea > Thermoproteota > Nitrososphaeria > Nitrososphaerales > Nitrosopumilaceae > JAPOPJ01. Next base: position 995 of record JAPOPJ010000046.1, on the reverse strand, counting down.
TACGGAAATATAGAATCTGCACTATTATAGTAATCAGATTCTTGTGTAGTGATATTATCAGAATTTCTCTTTGCATCTTTTATTAACTTGATGTTATGATTGGTTTTTTGCCAAGTGGGTTGCACCATTCCATTATACTTGTTTTCAAACATCACACCATGTGAGATTTGTAGATGTTTAGCCATTCCTTAATTTATTAAATACTCGTAAAATATAGTTTTCTTGTTTTTCAATGAATTTGAACATATTTTTGAGGCTATTTGAAAATATGACAGATTGTACGTAAAAAACCTTGGATCTCTGTACAGTGGTATAATGTGGAGCATTTTCTCACTATTGCCTATTTTGGATTTTAATGTAAAGTTATTCACCATGTAATATCCTATCCAGAATGATTCTATTTGTATGATGGGCACAAAATATTATTCTGGTTTTAGTGCAATTTTACAAAAGAATATTTACTAATTATTGCATATTTTTATCATTATCTGAATCACTCACTAAAATCATTCCCAAGAATAATTTCACATCATGTGATAAATGATATAATCATGTTTAATCCTGACCATCACTTACATGTATGAATGCAAGATAGTGATCTGCATGCTGGATATACATGGAACCCGTAGAGCCTGATGGTGCGGGTTGACCATCAAAGGTTAGTGTGGTGACAAATACATTTGTATCTTGACCGTTAATACGTGCTACTGTTTCTCTGCTTGGGGAGCCGTCAATTCCAGTTATGCTTCTTGGCATGTCCTCATTTGATATGGTAAAGTTGAGATAACTATTGATGAATGTAGATAATTCTTCATTATATGTCATGGTGATTTCATTTGATGCGGTGATTTGAGCTGATATCAGAGTATCAGACATTTCTTTGATGTTTCTTGTTATTGGTTTTGCAATTGTTATGGTGATAACATCTGTGGCAGAGTCAGTCCTATCAAATACCGTAAGTGTAAATTCTAGTTCTGTAGGGTCTGCGGGAGCTG